>JAYNLI010000003.1:0-80055 GCA_038111655.1 Bordetella sp. | reverse complement strand
TTTCCCCCGATGTTGGCTATATCCCTGTAAGCAACCTCTACGAGGTTTTCATCTTATTTGCGGTCATCACCTCCATGTTTTACCTTTACTACGAACGTCGATACCAGACGCGCGCACTGGGGGGCTTTGTTTCTCTTGTGGTTGTTGCTGCTGTGGGCTTTCTTCTTTGGTACTCGGCCACACGCTCTGCTCATGAGATCCAACCGCTTGTGCCCGCCCTGCAGTCTTGGTGGATGAAAATTCACGTTCCCGCCAATTTTGTTGGCTATGGGACCTTCTCCATCGCCGCCATGGTGGGTTTTGCTTACCTCATGAAGTCCAAGGCAGAACAGACGTCGCTGAAGTCGTTCATTCCCCTGTTTATATTCGGCGTTCTTCTTTGTGCAGAGCCGCTGGTTTTCCGTCGCTCAGGTCTGCCTGACTACTGGGCACTTTACTTCGGTCTTTCCGCAGTTTTCGTTGGGGCGATTATTGTTTTTCGTCGTCGCATTGCAGAGAAGTTGCCGAGCCTCGAGGTGCTCGACGATGTTATGTACCGAGCCATTGCCATCGGATTTGCCTTCTTTACGGTGGCAACCATTTTGGGGGCTTTGTGGGCGGCGGAGGCCTGGGGTACCTACTGGCAATGGGACCCTAAGGAAACCTGGGCGCTCATTGTCTGGTTGAACTATGCCGCCTGGTTACATCTGCGCATGGTGAAGGGGCTGCGTGGACAGTTCGCAGCCTATTGGTCCCTTATTGGTTTACTGATCACAGGCTTCGCCTTCTTAGGGGTCAATATGTTCTTGTCAGGTCTGCATTCCTATGGGCAGTTATAAGGCTCTTGTAGGCCCATCCGCACCAAAGGCCTCGGAGATAACGCCAGAGGCGTTTTTTTCAAATCGACGTCGCCTCTCGGCGGCTTTGGCTTATTCGCCAGGTCTTGCCCTGGGTCTCGGGGTTTCTGAGGCATCGGCTGTTGCAGGTCTTGCTGTCCCCAGGCCACTCAGTGCCAAACCCAGCTCCTGGACGCTTATGGACAAGGCAACGGAGGAGCACCATTTCCTTAGCTACAACAACTTTTACGAGTTCGGTACCGATAAGTCCGACCCCGCGGAAAAGGCCCCTTCGCGCCTTATCGTTGAGCCCTGGACCTTACGCGTCGAGGGTCTGGTTGCAAGGCCTCAGACCTTTGGTCTACAAGATCTACTTAGGCTTGCTGCGGTCGAAGAGCGAGTCTACCGATTGCGCTGTGTCGAAGGCTGGTCAATGGTGGTCCCCTGGCTTGGCCTTCCTCTGGCCTCACTCATTAAGCGGGTCCAGCCACTGGGTTCCGCGAAGTACCTTCAGTTCCTAAGCTTGGCCGACGAGAAGCAAATGCCCGGTCTTCGGTCGGATGTTTTGCAATGGCCATACAGGGAAGGCCTTCGTATGGACGAGGCCACTCATGACCTCACCTTGCTTGCTGTTGGGGCTTACGGCAAGACGCTGGCTTCTCAGAACGGGGCGCCCATTCGTCTTGTGGTGCCTTGGAAATATGGATTTAAGAGCGCGAAGTCCATCGTCTCAATTAAGTTTGTGGAGCGTCAGCCACAGATAAGCTGGCAAAAGGCGGCGGCCCATGAGTATGGTTTTTACTCCAATGTAAACCCTGACGTGTCGCATCGAAGATGGTCGCAAGCCACTGAGCGGCGCATTGGAGAGGGCGGGTTATTTGCGTCGCGGCGGCCTACTTTAATGTTCAACGGCTATGCCGAGCAGGTTGCTTTTCTTTATACGGGCATGGACCTTCGAAGGTATTACTAGCTTGCTTACCCCCAGCCTGCAGGCCTGGGCGGCGTTGCCCCTCTTGGTTGGTATTTTTGTTGTCTTAGGTTCCATTGACCTTGGCGCAAATCCGCAAGAGTCCATTATTCGAGGCCTTGGTCAGGCCAGTCTTGTGCTGCTTGTTTTTGCCTATGCCATTACATCCATAGAAAGGTTATGGCAACGGTTGGTAAGGCAACTAGGTCGCAAGGTCCGGCCCTTTGGACTGGTCACTGCTCGACGTGCAGTAGGTCTTTGGGCACTTGCCTACGCGGCCCTGCATCTTCTTGCTTATTGGCTCTTCGAGCAGGATGGCAACACCCGGCAGGTCGTGGTTGATTTTTTTCGCCGCCCTTTCGTAACCGTGGGCATAGTGGCACTCCTTATGATGCTGGCCCTTGGTATAACTTCGAACCGCTTCAGCATGACCAAACTTGGCCCGGTCTGGAAACAACTTCATCGGCTGATTGGGCTTATTGTTGCGCTATCAATACTTCACTATGTCTTGCATAAAGCGGGTAAAAATGATTTTGCCGAGCCCATTGCCTTTAGCCTGGTTGCTATATTGGCTTGGCTTTTAAAGCGTCAGCGACAAACACCCTAGTTTTTTTGCTCCTCCAACCCACTTGGACCTTAAGACCAAAGGTCCTTAGGAATTTTTTCAAGCGTAATAAGGTCTTCGAAAGTCTCGCGGCGCCGAACGAGGCTGACATCGCCATTGTCACGAATCAAGACCTCTGGAGGGCGAGTGCGACTGTTGTAGTTCGATCCCATCGTGCTGCCATAGGCACCCGCTGAGGCGAAGGCAATGAGGTCGCCTTCGCATAAGGCCAGCGTTCGGTCGCGCGCAAGCCAGTCACCTGTCTCGCAGACAGGACCCACGAGGTCCCAGGTTTGGGCCTGAGCGTTTGTTCGTGCCGGGTGTAACAACACCACGTCGTGCCATGCCTGATAAAGACTTGGTCGCATGAGATCGTTCATCGCCGCATCGACAATAGCAAAGTGCTTGCCCGCTGGATCGTCGGAAGGTTTGAGTAAAAGCACTTGGCTTAACAAAAGCCCGGACGCACCAACAATCGAACGCCCCATTTCGAAGACAACCTCCGGACTCTCCAGCCCTAGGCTGCTTGCCCAATCGGCAACCATCTGCAGGCCCTGATTCTTAAGCTCATCGGCAGAAGGAGGAAGTTCGTCTTGATAGCAAATACCAAGTCCTCCACCAAGATCAATGTGCTTAAGTTCGATTCCAAGATGATGGAGCTCGCTTGCAAAGGCAAGCAGACGTTGTGTCCCATCTTTAAAAGGTTGGAGGCTAGTGATCTGAGAGCCAATGTGGCAGTCAATGCCCACGATGCGAAGTTGCGTAGATTTTTGTGCACGTTTATAAGCCTCAAGCGCATCGTCAAGTCCAAGCCCGAACTTATTTTCTTTGAGTCCTGTGGAGATGTAAGGATGGGTCTTGGCATCAATGTCGGGATTCACCCGAATCGAGATGGGCGCTTGAACTTGAAGCTCCGTTGCCGCGAATTCAAGTTGTTCAAGCTCTACGAGGCTTTCAACATTAATGCAGCCTACCCCCTTTCCAAGGGCAAACCGCAGTTCGTGCATAGACTTTCCAACCCCTGAAAAGACAACGCAATCCGCCTTTCCACCTGCGGAAAGGACGCGTTGCAATTCACCGCCGGAAACAATGTCGAATCCGGCGCCTGCCCTTGCCAAGAGTCGAAGTATGGCGACATTGGAATTCGCTTTCACCGCGTAACAAACCCGTGCTTTGCGACCCCTTGCATCGGGGCGAGCAAGTGCATCGTAGGCTTGAATAATGGCAGTTTCAGAATAGACATAGCACGGCGTTCCATAGGCCTTTGCAATATCATTGAGGCGAACCCCTTGGCAGAAAAGGTGATTGCCTTGCACTTCATAAGGCCAAGGCAAAGAACTGGGTGTCGAAGCTTTCATTTCGCGGGGGCCTTAGGGCTTAACCGGACCTTGGACCTTGGGGTCTTGCTGGCTTTGGGTGCTTGCTTTTGGGGGTGCGGGAAATTCGGGTGTCGGCATGTAAAGGGGCCCCTTTTGCCCACAGCCTGCAAGTCCCAAGATAAGTAATAAGGCAAGACTGCATCGACGAACAACGCAGCCCGATCGCTTTGAGCTTCGAACGCAAAATTCATCCAGCGGGTGGGTATTTAGGCTTTGTTTCTGCACGTCTCTAATCAAACTGTCGTAATCTTGAACCTATGAGTATGAACGAAACCCAGTACCTGCAAAAAATCGAAGAAGCCTTTGAGTGGGTGGAATCCCAGGCTGACTCTTGGGCAGGACGTCACGACCTTGATCTTGAGTCTAAGCGCATGGGCGCTGTGCTTGAGCTTGAGTTTGAGTCGGGCCAAAAAATTATTCTTAACGCCCAGGCGCCAACCCAGCAGCTCTGGCTTGCATCAATCGAAGGAGCCCATCATTTTGTCTGGAGTGCTGAGCAGCAGTCATGGCTTGACACCCGAGGCTTTGGCCTTTTTCCAGAGGTGCTGCTTCATCATGCCCGGTCATTGACCGGGCTGACGGGCTTGGCTTTTTTGGAAAAGTAGTTCTTCGATCGTGACAGGGTCTTCGAGACCGAGGCTTGTAACCCCAGAGCCCGGGGCACTTTTCGCGGTGTAAAGCTCCCCGTTAATACGTAAAACGCCCTCGGGCATCGCGGGCGTCCAGACGGGCACTTTTTTCAGTGCCTCACGCATAAAGTCCATCCAGATCGGAAGGGCGAGACCTCCGCCCGTTTCGCGCTCACCCAGTGATCGCGGCTGGTCGTAACCCACCCAGGCCAGTGCCGCCATATTGCGCTGGTAGCCGGCGAACCAGGCGTCTTGAGCGTCGTTGGTTGTACCTGTCTTTCCTGCTAAGTCTGGACGACCTAGGCTTAAGGCCTTGCGTCCGGTACCTAAACGAACAACATCTTGAAGCATTGAGTTAAGGATGAAGGCGTCTTGGGGCTCAATGATGCGTGGAGCCTCGCGGTTAGCCCGGGCGGGCTCTGTTTGGCTTAGCAAATTCCCTGACTCGTCTACAACTCGGTCAATGAAATAGGGAGTTACTCGAAAGCCACCATTGGCAATGGCTGCGTAACCTGTGGCCATTTGCAAAGGGGTGACGCCACCAGCGCCGAGTGCAAGGGTGAGATAGGGTGGATTGCGCTCGGCCTCGAAGCCAAAACGGCTGAGGTAGCTTTGACCGAATCGTGGTCCGATTCGATGGAGAACTCGGATTGAGACCATGTTCTTCGATTTGGCCAGGGCCTGGCGCATGGTCAGGGTTCCCTCGTATCTATCGTCGTAATTTTTGGGCTCCCAGGGCTCTCCACCCGTTTCCCCGGGATCGAAGCTGACGGGCGCATCATTAATAAGCGTGGCGGGGGAAAAGCCCTTTTCCAGTGCTGCCCCATAGACAAAAGGCTTCAAAGTTGAGCCGGGCTGGCGATAGGCTTGGGTCACGTTGTTAAATTTGCTTCGTCGAAAGTCAAAGCCACCCACCAGTGCCCTTATCGCGCCGGTATCGGTCTGCAAGGCAACAAATGCACCCTCGACCTCCGGCAACTGAGTGATCTCCCACTCTCCACTGTTCATGAGACCAATACGAACCACTGCACCGGGTCGAAGCCGCAGACCCTGCGGGGCATCGGCCTCAAGCCCTTTGCGTGCGAACTGCAGGCCATTACCGGTGATATTAAACTGGCGTCCTTGGCTTCGGCTGACCACTACTTTGTCTTTGGCCACTTCAATGACGACCGCAGTGAAGATTCGATCGCTGTCGGGCTTGTCACTAATAAAATCGTCGATGGCGTCTTGGCGAGCCTCCGCCTCAGGGGGCAATTCGATGCGCGCTTCAGGCCCGCGCCATCCGTGCTTTCGGTCAAAGCTTAAAAGACCGGTTCGAAGTGCATCGTAGGCGGCCTTTTGCTCATGCGATCGTACGGTGGTGAAGACCGTAAGCCCTCGGCTGTAGGCTTCTTCCCGGAACTGGTTGTAGATTTGTATGCGTACCATTTCCGCAAGGTAGGCGGCGTTGACCGAGTAGTCATCCGCACGCCCGACCACCTTGATATTTTCGAGAATGGCCCGACGGAACTCCGCCTCGGTAATCATGCCGAGCTTTAGCATTCGGCCAAGCACGTATTCCTGACGAACCTTTGCTCTTCGAGGATTAACAACCGGATTAAAGGCTGAGGGCGCCTTGGGAAGCCCGGCCAGCATTGCTGCCTCGGCAAGGCTTACTCTTTGGACAGGTTTATTGAAGTAAATCTGTGATGCAGCAGCAAAGCCATAGGCCCTACGACCAAGAAAGATCTGATTCAAGTAAAGCTCAAGAATCTGGTTCTTCGAGAGCTTGCGCTCAATTTCGATGGCCAGAATCACTTCGAAAAGCTTGCGGGTGAAAGTCTTTTCCGCAGACAGATAGAAGTTTCGTGCCACCTGCATGGTGATCGTGCTGGCGCCCTGGGCCTTACTTGCTGTTAAAAGATTGGTTGTAGCCGATCGCAGGATGCCCCAGGGGTCAATACCGACGTGCTCGAAAAATCGATCGTCTTCTGCAGCAAGAACGGCATTCACGAGAACGGCAGGCGCCTGTTCAGCGCGAATGACGCTGCGGCGCTCTTCCCCGAATTCACCAATTAATACGCCATCGGCGGTCATGACGCGCAGAGGCACCTTGGGGCGATAATCGGCCAAGGTCTTAACCTCTGGAAGGCGCGGGCTTGCGAGGGCTACCACTAATAGGATGCTGGCTATGCCTGCCACAAAGAGCAAGGCTGCGATTGCAATGGCTTGGGTGATTTTTTGGGTCACATTGCAATTATGGCCTGTTAGACTGAACTTCCAATGAATTCAACAACGCTTTGGCCAAATTCCAGCAATATTGTCCTTATTGGGCTTATGGGTGCAGGTAAAACCACCATCGGTCGCAAACTCGCTTTGCGGCTGAATCGCGAATTTGTCGACACCGATCATGAGATTGAGGCAAAGTCGGGTGCGTGTGTTGCAACGATCTTTGAACTTGAGGGCGAGGAAGGCTTCCGGCGAAGAGAGTCAAAAATGTTGGCTCAGGTCATGCAGGGTCAGCAGCAGGTGGTCACCACGGGTGGCGGTGCGCCCATGCGAGCCGAGAATCGACCTGTGATTGCACAGGGGTTTGTTATTTACCTCGAGGCCGACCCAAGGCAACTCTGGCAGAGGCTGCGCATGGATCAGTCACGTCCTTTGCTTAGTCAGTCCAGTGATCCTAGGGCAACCTTAGAGAAGCTGCATGCTGAGCGTGACCCCATTTATCGGCAGCTTGCTAATTGCATTGTCACAAGCACACGGGGATCAATGGGCCAGGTCCTATCGCAAATCGAGCAAAAGATTCGGCGAGCTGGCCTTGTTGACCAGGACCGGCCTATGATCTCAGAAGCGGGTCGGGACACAGCCCTTGGCTAAGAGTCGACGAACGGTTTAATCCGCACAAGGAGCACAAAGGGAGTCTTTAATGAAGCATCTTCAGGTTGCATTGGGCGACCGAAGCTACCCCATTTTCATAGGCAGTCAGTTGCTGTCTGACGAAGATCTGTGGTCAAAGCTTCTACCGGCTGGGGCGTCGCGGAAGGTGGCCTTAGTGACGAACGACTGTGTCGGCCCTCTTTATGCACAAACCCTTCAGCAGGTATTCGGGCGGCTGGGCTGTGAGGTTACGACCATTGTTCTTCCCGATGGCGAACAATACAAAACCCTTGAGGGATTTGGGACGGTGATTGACGGCCTGATGCAGGCTCGAATGGAGCGCAAATCCACACTGATTGCCCTAGGGGGCGGTGTGGTTGGGGATATGGCGGGGTTTGCTGCCTCGTGCTACCAGCGGGGTATGCCTTTTATTCAAGTGCCCACAACCCTGCTCGCTCAGGTCGACTCCTCGGTGGGTGGAAAGACGGCCGTAAACCACCCCCTAGGCAAAAATATGGTGGGCGCGTTTTACCAGCCGCAGGCCGTTGTCATTGATTTAAATAGCCTCGCGACCCTTGCCCATAAAGAGCTTTCGGCCGGCATGGCAGAGGTCATTAAATATGGCTGCATCATGGATGAAGACTTTTTCCAATGGCTTGAAACCCATGTTAACGGGCTGGTGAGCCGAGACCCTGAGCTTCTGGCTCAGGCGGTTTATCGGTGTTGTGAACTGAAGGCAGAGGTTGTGGCCATGGATGAGCGAGAGTCGGGAGCCCGGGCACTGTTAAATTTTGGCCACACCTTTGGGCATGCCATTGAGTCCGAGATGGGTTATGGCCAATGGCTGCACGGCGAGGCGGTGGGCTGTGGAATGCGCATTGCCTCCGAACTCTCTTGTCAACTCGGCCTCATTGATCTAGCGTCGAAAAGGCGAATCGAAAGGCTCATTGCAGCCGCCGGCCTTCCCACGCAGTCACCGGACTGGCCTGCTCAGACTTACCTTAACGCCATGGCTCACGATAAGAAAGCCGAGGCGGGCGAAATTCGTTATGTCTTGCTTCAGGCCATAGGCAAGGCCTTTGTTCGCTGTGTGGATGCCCAGGCCGTAGGCCAGGCCCTTCAGGCCAGTCAGGCACCCGTCGAGCCCTAGGCCTAGTTGGCGAATCTGTAATGGCGCGAAGGCCAAGAGAGGCCACAGCAGGCAGGGTGTACCACGTTGCCCAGCTTGGTCACAATGGTCAGGCGTTCTTAAGGGACGATATGGACCGAGAGGGCTACTTTCGCGCCTTTTGTCAGTCCGCCCTGGGTCGGGGTCTTATGGTTCATGGCTGGTGTCTGCTTGAGTCTGAGGCACATTGGCTGGTTTGTCCTCAGCGTAACGACGCCCTGTCTGGTGCACTCCAACAAACGGGTCGGCGCTACGTGAGGCATTTCAACCGCCGCTGGGCTTTACGAGGCTCCCCATGGGACGGCCGCTACAGAAGCTATTGGCTTGATGCCCAGGCCTACGGATTACAACTTATGAACTGGTTGGAATGGCGGCCCGTGCGGGTCGGTCTTGGCCTACAAGTCTTGGCTTGGCCATGGACAACGGCAAGTCTTTTGTTGGGTCATCGTCAGCAGAGTTCGGCAACACCTTTTCGCCCGTTGGACGCTTACTGGCAACTTGGTAACACACCCTTTGAACGTGAGGCCCACTTTGCGGAATGGCTTCGAGAGTCTCGGGCCGATGTCCCGGACCCTTGGTTTCACCTTCGCTCAGCACGGCCCATGCTTAGCGAAGGGTTTTGGGCGAGGCTTCCCGAGGCGGAGAGGCAGGCCTGGGCGGTTCGTCCGAGGGGGCGCCCTACACGCCCCAAATCCGTCCCTATTTAATTGCACAAGCAACCCTCGTTTCCTATAAAACGGTTCTGACCCTATTTTTTAGGCCTTGGCGACAGGGGTTTCTGGGTAATTCTTATCCGTGGTTCGTCAAAACTTCGTCATAATCGAGACCTTTTCCGTTTCAGACAGAGCGTTGTTTTTAAGCCCAAGAAGGGCAGGAGCCTGACCCATGCAGATCATCTCGTTTACGGCTAGCGCAACAAAGTTAACCGGGGCACTTGAAGGCCCCGAGGCCAGTAAGGCCAGTAAGGCTAGTAAGGCTAGTAAGGCAAATGCCGGTCTTGATTCACGATCTCAGGCCAACCTGCATGGCACGTATCAGTCGTCGATGGAACATGATGCCTGCGGCGTAGGATTCGTTGCTCATATCAAGGGTCAGAAAAGCCACAACATTATTCAGCAGGGGTTGCAGATTCTTCGCAATCTTGATCATCGAGGCGCCGTGGGTGCCGATGCGCTGATGGGCGACGGTGCTGGTATTCTTCTGCAAATTCCGCACGAGTATTTTGTGGCCGAGATGGCCAAGCAGGGAGTTGATCTTCCACCCCCTGGTGAATATGGCGTGGGCATGGTTTTCCTTCCCAAGGAACACGCCTCGCGACTGGCCTGCGAGCGCGCGTTGGAGCAGGCGGTACGTGCAGAGGGCCAAGTGTTACTTGGCTGGCGCGATGTGCCCACAAATACCGATATGCCTATGTCCCCACGGGTGTGCGAGAAAGAGCCTGTGATCCGTCAGATTTTTATCGGGCGGGGCGGCGACGTGGTGGTACAAGATGCGCTTGAGCGCAAACTTTTTGTGATTCGAAAAATTGCCTCGAGCGCCATTCAGTCTTTACAGCTCCAACACAGTAAAGAGTATTACGTGGCCTCCATGTCGAGCCGCACCATTGTCTACAAAGGCCTTTTGCTTGCTGACCAGGTGGGTGAGTACTACAACGATCTTGCTCACCCTGACTGCGTTTCCGCGCTTGCACTTGTGCATCAGCGCTTCTCAACCAATACCTTTCCGGAATGGCCTCTTGCCCACCCCTACCGTATGGTTGCTCATAATGGAGAAATTAATACCGTAAAAGGCAATTACAACTGGATGCGTGCCCGCGAGGGGGTGATGTCCTCGCCGGTTTTAGGCCAAGATCTTAAAAAGCTTTATCCCATTAGCTTTCCCGGGCAGTCGGACACGGCCACCTTCGACAATTGTCTTGAGTTGTTAGTGGCAGCAGGCTATCCCTTGGCGCACGCGGTGATGATGATGATTCCTGAGCCCTGGGAACAGCACACCAGCATGGACCCCGCCCGACGAGCGTTTTACGAGTACCACGCGGCCATGATGGAGCCCTGGGACGGACCAGCCTCCTTGGTTTTCACCGACGGCCGTCAAATTGGGGCGACCCTTGATCGCAATGGTCTGCGGCCATCGCGATACTGTGTCACCGACGATGACCTGGTGATCATGGCCTCTGAGTCTGGGGTTCTGCCCGTACCCGAGAGTCGCATCATTCGTAAATGGCGACTGCAGCCCGGCAAGATGTTCCTCATTGACCTTGAGCAGGGCCGCATGATTCATGACGACGAGCTCAAGGCTTCCTTGTCAAAGGGTCGGCCCTACAAGCAGTGGGTCGAAGATGTTCGCATCGAGCTCGCGAGTCTCGATGATGCTGTTCTGAACCAGGCCTCTTCCAGCGCTATTTCCCTGCTTGATCGTCAGCAGGCTTTCGGATTCACCCAAGAAGACATTAAGTTTTTGTTGGCGCCAATGGCACAGGCCGGCGAAGAGGCGGTTGGCTCAATGGGGAACGACTCGCCACTTGCGGTGTTGTCCAACCGGAGCAAGCTGCTTTACCACTACTTCAAGCAGCTTTTTGCCCAGGTCACCAACCCGCCCATTGACCCGATTCGCGAATCCATCGTAATGTCTTTGGTTTCTTTTGTGGGCCCGCGGCCCAACCTTCTTGACATTAACCAGGTGAATCCGCCGCTTCGGCTCGAGGTGAGTCAGCCCATTCTTGACTTTGCCGACATGCAAAGGCTCAAGGCCATCGAGACACACACGCGTGGAAAGTTTCGAAGCCAGGTGATTGATATTGTGTATCCCGTTCAGTGGGGTAAGGAGGGTATTGAGGCTAAGCTTGCCACCCTTTGCGCAGAAGCCGTCGAGGCTATTCAATCCGGGGCCAACATTCTTATTCTCAGCGACCGTTCTGTTGCTGCCGACAAGGTTGCCATTCCCGCCTTGTTAGCTCTTTCAGCGTTGCACCAACACCTGGTTCGTCAGGGTCTAAGAACCCAGGCGGGCTTGGTTGTGGAAACGGGCTCGGCCCGCGAGATTCATCACTTCGCTGTGCTGGCAGGGTATGGAGCCGAGGCCGTTCACCCCTATCTGGCCATGGAGACCATCGCTGATTTCCACAAAGACCTTCAGGGCGAACTTGGCGCTGAAAAAGCCATTGCCAACTACGTGAAGGCCATTGGCAAAGGGCTTTCTAAGATTATGTCGAAGATGGGTATTTCAACCTACATGTCCTACTGTGGCGCACAAATTTTCGAAGCCATTGGTATTAACTCCGCCACCATCGAAAAATACTTTACGGGCACACCAAGTATGGTCGAGGGAATTGGTGTCTTTGAGATGGCTGAAGAGGCCTTGCGTACGCATGCCCAGGCCTTTGGTAACGACTCCGTGTTGGCCGATCGGCTTGATCCGGGTGGGGAATACGCCTGGCGTGTTCGCGGCGAAGAGCACATGTGGACACCCGATGCCATTGCCAAACTTCAGCACGCCAGCCGGGCCAATCAGTATTCCTCTTACAAGGAATACGCCCAGATCATTAACGACCAAACGCGTCGTCACATGACTCTGCGTGGTCTTTTTGAATTTAAGGTCGACCCGTCTCAGGCCATTTCAATTGATGAGGTGGAGCCTGCTTCCGAGATTGTGAAACGTTTTGCAACGGGCGCCATGTCGCTCGGCTCTATTTCGACCGAGGCGCATACAACCCTTGCCGTTGCCATGAACCGCATTGGTGGAAAGTCCAACACCGGCGAGGGCGGTGAAGACAAGCGTCGCTACCGGGATGAGATGCAGGGTAAGACCCTTGGCGAAGGTCAGACACTTGCCTCGGTCATTGGCGCGGCGCAGGTTGAATCCGACTTTCCTCTTCAACCCGGCGACAGTCTTCGTTCGAAAATTAAGCAAGTGGCTTCGGGTCGATTTGGTGTAACCACCGAATACCTGGTCTCGGCGGACCAGGTGCAAATTAAGATGGCCCAGGGCGCTAAGCCTGGCGAGGGGGGGCAGCTTCCTGGTGGCAAGGTCTCCGATTACATAGGTGAGTTGCGCCACTCTGTACCGGGTGTTGGGCTGATCTCCCCACCCCCGCACCATGACATTTACTCCATCGAAGATCTTGCCCAGCTTATTCACGACCTTAAAAACGTTGCTGCGCATGCCGATATTTCAGTCAAGCTAGTCTCGGAGATTGGTGTGGGTACGGTGGCTGCGGGTGTTGCAAAAGCCAAGGCCGACCATGTTGTTATTGCAGGCCACGACGGTGGCACGGGCGCCTCGCCTCTGTCTTCCATTAAACATGCGGGCTCGCCGTGGGAAATTGGCCTTGCCGAAACCCAGCAGACTCTGGTGCTCAATGGCCTTCGCAGTCGCATCCGTGTTCAGGCTGACGGTCAGATGAAGACGGGACGCGATGTTGTGATTGCCGCTTTGCTTGGCGCCGATGAGATGGGTTTTGCCACAGCACCTCTTGTCACGGCGGGCTGCATTATGATGCGCAAATGTCACTTGAACACTTGTCCGGTAGGCGTGGCCACTCAGGATCCGGTTTTGCGCAAGAAGTTCCAGGGGCGGCCAGAGCATGTGGTGAACTACTTTTTCTTTGTGGCCGAAGAGGTGCGTGCCATCATGGCTCAGCTTGGAATTGCCAAGTTCGACGATCTCATTGGGCGCACCGACATGCTCGACACCCGTAAAGGGCTCGACCACTGGAAGGCGCGCGGCCTCGACTTCTCAAGACTCTTCTATCAGCCTGCGGTTGCGGACGCACAGGAGCTTCGACACACGCAGACGCAAGACCATGGACTTGCAAAAGCGCTCGATAACAGGCTTATTGCCAAGTCACAGGCCACGATTGAGCGCGGCGAGAAACTTCAGTTCATGGAGACGGCCCAAAATGTTAATCGTACGGTGGGCGCCATGCTCTCCGGCGAACTGATTAAGCGCCACCCGGAGGGCCTGCCTGACGACACACTGCGCATTCAGTTAGAAGGAACCGGTGGCCAGTCCTTTGGTGCCTTCCTTGCCAAGGGCATTACGCTTTACCTGATTGGTGATGCCAATGATTACACCGGCAAGGGCCTCTCGGGTGGCCGAGTGGTTGTGCGGCCCTCGATTGATTTTCGTGGTCAGGCCCACGAGAACATCGTGGTGGGCAATACAGTGCTTTACGGCGCCACTTCCGGCGATGCCTTTTTCCGAGGAGTCGCTGGTGAGCGTTTTGCCGTGAGGCTATCGGGAGCCTCCGCGGTTGTCGAGGGCACGGGCGATCACGGCTGCGAATACATGACCGGCGGGACCGTGGTGGTCTTGGGCTCTACGGGCCGTAACTTTGCAGCAGGTATGTCGGGCGGTATTGCCTACGTTTACGATGAAGATGGTCAGTTCGCAAGCCGTTGCAATATGGCAATGGTTCAGCTCGAATCCGTGCTCGCAACAGCCGATCAAGAAAAGACCATTGACCGCGCTGTCTGGCATCGTGGGCAAACTGATGAGCAACAGCTCAAAAAGCTTATTGAGGACCATCACCGCTGGACAGGAAGCGGTCGGGCGCGCGAGCTTCTCGATCAGTGGCCCGTCGCGCGGGCGCGGTTCGTCAAAGTTTTCCCCAATGAATACCGTAGGGCGCTTGGAGAAATTTATGCAAGGACTGTGGCTGCTTCGAAGGCCTCTGATCAGGCCACCAAGTCGGCCGATCTTGTTTAGTTGTAAAAACCGAATACGAAAGGAACAACGCCATGGGTAAGGCAACAGGGTTTTTAGAACTGCAACGTATTGAAGAGGGTTATGAGCCCGCTGACACTCGTGTTAAGCATTACAAAGAGTTCGTGATTGGGCTTGCTGAAGAAGATGCAGCAAAGCAGGCTGCGCGATGCATGGACTGTGGCATTCCCTTTTGTAACAGCGGCTGCCCGGTTAACAACATCATTCCCGATTTCAACGATCTTGTTTATCAGCAGCAGTGGAAGCAAGCCCTGGACACGCTTCATTCTACAAACAATTTTCCTGAGTTCACTGGCCGCATTTGTCCTGCGCCTTGCGAGGCGGCATGCACCTTAAACCTTAACAATGACGCGGTGGGCATAAAGTCCATTGAGCACGCCATCATTGATCACGGCTGGAAAGAGGGCTGGGTGGTTCCGCAGCCGCCGAGTCAAAAAACAGGCAAGAAGGTCGCCATTGTTGGGTCCGGACCGGCGGGTCTTGCAGCTGCTCAGCAGCTTGCTCGCGTGGGTCACGATGTGACGGTCTTTGAGAAAAATGATCGCGTGGGAGGCCTTTTGCGTTACGGTATTCCCGACTTCAAGATGGAGAAGTCCCACATCGATCGACGCGTGGACCAGATGAAGGCCGAGGGTGTGTTTTTTGAAACAGGCGTGCTGGTTGCTGAACTTCCGAAGGACACTAAGGTTACGAACTGGGCCAAGAAAACCTTAAGTACCAAGAAACTGCTTGAGACCTTTGATGCGGTCTTGTTGACGGGAGGTGCCGAGCAGCCTCGAGACCTTCCCGTACCTGGTCGTGAATTTCAGGGCGTTCACTTTGCTATGGAGTTCCTACCCAGTCAGAACAAGGTGAACGCTGGTGACAAAGTGGCCGATCAAATTCGCGCCGATGGTAAGCACGTGGTGGTCATTGGCGGTGGCGATACGGGGTCGGACTGTGTGGGTACAAGTAATCGTCATGGTGCGAAGTCGGTGACGCAGTTTGAGCTCATGCCCATGCCGCCCGAGCAAGAAAATAAGCCTTTGGTCTGGCCCTATTGGCCGCAAAAGCTCCGCACATCTTCAAGCCACGAAGAGGGTTGTGACCGGGAATTTGCCATTGCAACCAAGGAGTTCCTCGGCGAGAAGGGCCGCCTTACGGGCCTTAAGGCCGTGAAAGTGGAGTGGAAGGATGGAAAGATGCAAGAGGTCGCCGGAAGCGAGCAAATCTTTCCTGCCGACTTGGCTTTGCTTGCCATGGGGTTTGTCTCACCTGTAGGCTCCGTACTTGAGGCCTTTGGTGTTGATAAAGATGCGCGGGGGAATGCTAAGTCTGAGACCGAGGGCGAATCGGCCTACGTGACCAATGTCGCCAAGGTTTTCGCGGCAGGGGATATGCGTCGAGGTCAGTCTTTGGTGGTCTGGGCGATTCGTGAGGGTCGGCAGGCCGCTCGGGCAATTGATACCTTTTTAATGGGCACCTCGGTTTTGCCGCGTTAATCTGCGGCGACGTTACCCCTTTCAATAAGAGGTCTGGCTTGTTGAAAGGGGCTAACCCTAGGCCCGAGACTGCAAGCCTTAAGGGAGATCGAGCGCCGTTTCAATATGGGTGCGGCCCCCCAGTAATCAATGAATGGGGCACTTGTTTGCAATTTCAATAAGCCTGCCCTCTTGCTCGGGGCTAAGTGCGCCTCCCACCTTCACAATGCGTTTAAACCGATAGTCCACCTGACCATCCTCGGCCCGGGTGTCTGAAATACGCTCCATCCGGCACTGAATGCGGTCAACTTACCAACCAGGTTTACGCTTCAAGTAAAGCTCAAGCGTAAGAACCGTGAAGGCGGCAAGTGCAGAGTCAAGAAGATCGTGGGGGTCCGGTGCCGTGTCGTTCGACCCAAGCGTTTTAGGGACATCGGCTACCCACCGATGGCGACCGTTGGTTAACATGGTTGCTAATCCGTTGACTCGGTTCGAAGTGGCTTCAATGCTTGCTGACGTTGACATGGCATAAACCTCGTTGGCGCTGTAGGTAAGAAACTGGAGGAACGTTCATGATGCAAAGGGTACTGGCCCATCTCTTCGTGCTCTGTCTGGTTTACTTTTCTTTGAGTTCGGCGCCAAGTTTTGCCCAGCAAAGGCTTGATGCTAGGGCCTTGCAAGATGCGCTATCGGTGCCCGGTACGATTATTCTTATTCGCCATTCGGCAACCTTCTCGGGTATTGGTGATCCGGAGAATTTTCGGCTTGAAGACTGTAGCTCGCAGCGCAATTTGTCACCCGAGGGCCGCGCCCAGGCAAGAGCCTTTGGGCAATGGTTCCTTGATCGAGGGCTTAAACCTTCAGAAGTGCGCTCAAGTCAGTGGTGCCGATGTCTTGATACGTCCACGGAGGCCTTTGGTGGTCACCCCCCCACGCAGCCCTGGCCCGCTTTGAACTCCTTCTTCCAAGGTCACGGCCATTGGCCAACACAACGCGATGCTATTTTGAAGGCACTTGCCGACCCAATGGCCTCAGGTGTCACAGCGAAAGGCTTTGAGGTCTGGGTAACCCATCAGGTTTTAATTTCATCTTTAACAGGTGTCTATCTAAGCATGGGGGAACTGGTGGTGGCCAGACCCACGCGAGTCCTTGACCCCTCTGGCCGTCCCAGCCCTATTCAGTGGCAGGTAGTTGGTAGGGCTCTTATTGACAAAGGCTTTCAGTAGTTGGGCTACCCGAGAGCACGGGCTTTAAGAACCTTCCGGTGTAACTACCGGCCTGCTCAGCCGTATCGGCCAGGGTTTCAGGGCTGCCTTCGGCAATAATTTCGCCGCCTGCCTGTCCGCCTTCGGGTCCGATATCAATAAGCCAGTCGCAGACTTTAATGACATCGAGGTTGTGTTCAATCACGAGCACCGTGTTGCCTGCGTCGGTGAGACGTCGAAGTAGGCTTAACAAGACGGCGGTATCGTGAAAATGCAGCCCCGTGGTGGGCTCGTCAAGCACATAAAGTGTCTTGCCGGTTCCGCGTTTCGATAACTCACAGGCAAGCTTGACCCGTTGCGCTTCCCCTCCGGATAAAGTGGTCGCACTCTGTCCAAGCTTGATATACCCGAGCCCTACTTCGTTAAGTGTTTCGAGTCGTCGAGCCACATTTGGCACGGCCGAAAAGAAGCCGCAAGCCTCTTCAATCGTAAGGTCGAGAATCTCGGCAATGGTTTTTCCTCGATAGCGAACATCAAGTGTCTCTCTGTTGTAACGGAGCCCCTTGCAGATGTCACAGGCTACGTAGAGGTCGGGAAGAAAGTGCATCTCGACCTTAATCAGTCCATCGCCTTGGCAAGCTTCGCAGCGCCCCCCTTTGGTGTTGAAGGAAAAACGTCCTGCATCGTACCCGCGCTCTCGGGCCATGATGGTCTCGGCGAAAAGCTCACGAATAGGCGTTAATAAACCCGTGTAGGTCGCAGGATTGCTTCGTGGTGTTCGCCCGATGGGACTCTGGTCAACATTGATAAGCCGGTCAATCTGCTCAAGGCCCTCAAGCCGGTCAAAGGGCTCGGGCTCAATCTGTCGGCCATTCAGTCTTTGGGCTACAGCGGCCACCAGCGTGTCATTAATGAGTGTTGATTTTCCGCTGCCAGAAACGCCCGTGATGCCTACCATGAGCCCCAAAGGCACTCGAAGGTTGACCGACTTAAGGTTGTTGCCTCGCGCGCCGAAAACCTCAAGCCATCGCTCGCTAGGCTTACGTCGTTTCGTGGGCAGGCTGATGGACTGCCGCCCTGCAAGGTAATCGCCGGTCAGTGAACGTGGCTCTTGCATCACTTCAGAGGGACTGCCTGCAGCCACCACTTCACCGCCATGAACGCCAGCCCCGGGCCCCAGATCGACCAGGTAGTCTGCCTGTCGAATGGCCTGTTCGTCGTGCTCAACCACGATCAGAGAGTTGCCCAGGCTACGAAGACGATAAAGGCTCTCCATAAGACGCTGACTGTCTCGAGGATGAAGGCCGATGGAAGGCTCATCTAGCACATAAAGCACACCACTAAGACCCGCACCAATCTGGCTGGCCAGTCGTATGCGTTGCGACTCTCCGCCCGACAGCGTCATCGCGGATCGACCAAGTTGAAGGTAGCCCAGACCAACATCTATAAGGAATCGAAGCCGCGAATGGATCTCGGTTAAAAGCCCCTTTGCAATGGTCTTACGAGATCCGTCGAGCGAAAGGTTTTGTAACCTTTGCAGAAGATCGGTAAGACTTAGCTCAACCAGCTCCACCAGGCTGATGGAATTGTTTGCTTCGCCGAGTCGCACAGCACGGGCTACCGGCCGAAGTCGACTGCCTTGGCATTGGCTACAAACTCTTTGCCTGCGCAAACGGCCAAGCTCGTCTCGTACCGCGTTTGATTCCGTGTCGCGCCAGCGACGCTCCAAATTGGGAAGAATGCCTTCAAAGGACCGCGTCTCGGTGACAAGCTCGCCCTTCCCGTTGGGAAGCCTAAGCTCTAAGGCATGGCTCCCCGAGCCATGCAGAAGAGTGGTTTGGACCTTCTTGGGCAGAGAAGCGAAGGGCTCTTGTGGGTCGAATTCAAGCGCCTCGGCCAAGGCTTCCACGGTGGCCCAGGCAAACTTGTTACGAGGATCCCAGCCCTGAATAGCGCCCGCCGCAAGTGAGAGTTCGGGCATCGGAATAATGGCCTCGACATCAAAGAGTGTCTCCACACCCAGACCGTCGCAGGCGGGGCATGCCCCATTGGGGGAGTTAAACGAAAAAAGATTGGGCTCAAGCTCCTTGATGGCAAAGCCACAGTCTGGGCATGCGAAACGCATGGATAAAACTTTTTCCCCTGACCAGAGCCCGCCTTTGTTTTTGGCGTTCGGCGAAGGCTCCGTGGACGTATTTGCATCCTGTTGAATGACTGCAATGGCGCGGTCTTGACCAATCCTCAGTGCCATCTCCAGTGACTCAGTAAGCCGCTGCTGAACCTCGGGTCGAATACGCAGGCGATCAATGACCAGGTCGAGGCTGTGGTGTTTCTGGGGATCCAGTCCCGAAATTTCATCAAGCTCAACATAGCGATACTCCGACGATTCGGTCTTGAGTCGGGCACGGACAAAACCCTGGGCGCGCAGACCGTCAATGAGCTGGCGATGCTCACCCTTTCGACGTTCGAGCACCGGAGCAAGGAGCGTAAGTCGACTACCTTCTTGAAGACAAAGTAATTCGTCGACCATTTCTGAAATGGTCTGGCTGCTTAACTTATTCTGAGGATGGCTGGGGCAGTGGGGTGTACCTGCACGTGCAAATAAGAGTCGTAGGTAATCTGCAATTTCAGTAATGGTGCCTACGGTGGACCTTGGGTTGTGACTTGTGGATTTTTGCTCAATAGCAATGGCGGGCGAGAGACCGTCCATCTGATCCACATCCGGCTTTTCCATGCGGGACAAAAATTGCCGCGCATAAGCAGACAGCGACTCCACATAACGCCGCTGGCCCTCTGCATAAAGCGTATCGAAGGCCAGCGAAGACTTCCCAGAACCAGACAAGCCAGTAATGACAACAAGCTTGCCCTTGGGAATCTTAAGGCTAATGTTTTTAAGGTTATGGGTACGGGCCCCTGTAATACAAATAAAGTCTTGGGCCTGGGAATCGAGCATTGCTTTGGGTCCGTCTGCTTTGTTGGGTAAATCCTCTACTATAGCGAGCGATGTCCGACAAAGTTGTTTTCAGCCCATTCGAGCGGCGTGCTAGCCTGGTCTTGTCGGGGGTCTATGGCCTGCGCATGCTCGGCCTGTTTTTGGTGCTTCCTGTCCTTGCTCTTGGGGTTGCCGACATGCCCGGGGGACAGGATCCCGCAGCCATTGGGCTGGCAATGGGTATCTACGGTCTTACTCAGGCTTTTTTCCAGATTCCCTTCGGAATGGCCTCCGATCGTTTCGGACGCAAGCCCGTCATCACTTTTGGCCTTCTTGTTTTCGCCGCTGGCAGTTTTCTTGCTGCCTGGGCGGATTCCCTTGCTGTTCTTGTTCTAGGCAGGGCCTTGCAGGGAGCGGGTGCCGTCTCGGCGGCTGTCAGTGCTTTTCTTGCCGACCTTACCCGGGAGGAGGTTCGGGCCCGTGCCATGGCCATGGTGGGCGTTTCTATCGGGCTCTCGTTCGTTGTCTCGCTTTTGCTGGCTCCGCCGCTTTACGGAGCCTATGGCCTTGAAGGCCTGTTTCTTTTAACTGGCGTTCTGGCGGTGGTTGCGGCCTTAGGGGTCACCCGTATGCGCACCCGCCCTCCTCCCCCTGCTCATCCTCCTCCGTCCAATACCGAGGACGCGCAGGCGGTGTCTGCCTTGCCGTTAGGCCAAGCGCTTGCGAAAGTCAGTGCATGGCCTCTTCTCAGCCACTCGCAGCTCTGGCGGCTCAACCTGGGCATCTTTAGTCTGATGGCCGTACAAACCGCCATGTTCGTAGCCATTCCTATGGGCTTTGACGAGCTTGGCTTGCCCCTGAAAGACCACTGGAAGGCCTACCTACCTCTTTTAATCTTGGCCTTTCTGGGCATTCTTCCTCCGATTTTTTGGGCTGAAAGAAATGGGCGTTTTCGACCCGTCTTCTTGGCTGCGATTGGTCTTTTGGCATTCACCATGCTGGGTTTTCTTTTTTTTGATGGCCAGGGCTTGATTGCCTGGCTGGCCTTTGTTTGCCTCTTCTTCATGGGCTTTAACCTGCTTGAGGCACTCCTGCCCTCGTGGGTTTCACGGGTGGCACCGTTTGGCCAGAGGGGACTTGCCTTGGGTATCTACAACACAAGCCAGTCCTTGGGGCTTTTCGTGGGCGGACTTGTTGGTGGCCTCATGCTTGCTGCCTTTGGAAGGGGTGGCATTTTCGCAGCCTGCGCACTTTTACTGGCGTTTTGGGGCATGATGACCCTCGGGCTTAAGGAGCTTGGTCGTCGGTCGCCGACCCGACCCTCCCCGTCCAATGGCGAGTAGTTGCCCTTGGATCTGTTCGTTAGCGTGGCAGCCCCTTTTGCCTATTGAATAAAGGAGGTTTTTATGGCGTCGGTAAACAAAGTTATTCTTCTTGGCAACCTTGGCCGCGACCCGGAGGTCCGTTATTCGGCAGATGGAGCAGCCATTGCCAACGTTTCCATTGCCACCACATCTCGCTACAAAGACAAGTCTGGTGAGATGAAAGAGGACACCGAGTGGCACCGAGTGGTTTTTTTTGGAAGGCTGGCCGAGGTGGTTAACGAATACCTCAAAAAAGGGCGCCCGGTTTATGTCGAGGGCCGGCTTCGCACCCGTAAATGGCAAGACCAGAGTGGACAAGATCGCTATACCACCGAAATTGTGGCCGATCAGATGCAGCTGCTTGGGGGCCGCGATGGCGCGCCAGCGGGCATGCCTCCAGATGAGGATGGCGGGGCATCGGCCATGGCATCAAGCTCTCCGTCAGCCGGTGGCGAGGGTTCGCGTAAACCCAGTGGCGTTGCGAAAACGGGCTTTGACGATCTCGACGACGATATTCCGTTCTAGCGTTTTCCTGCCTTACCGGCAAAAAAGCCTGGCTCGAGGCCGCCCCTCAGCCAGGCTTTTGTTTAAAAAGTTCAGGCGTCTGCCCGGACTTCTGTGGTCAGTCCACTCTGTCGATAGAATACTGAGTTCTTTTCTATTTTGAAGGCGCAGCCTCGGGCTCTTGGCCATGATGTGGGTGTGCGCCCCAAAGAGTTCTTCGCTTTGATCAGGAGATTGAAATTCATGCCCATCTACGCCTACGCCTGCTCCGCCTGCGGCCATCGGCAGGATATTCTTCAGAAGCTCTCCGACGCGCCCTTGTCGGAATGCCCCCAATGCCACGAGGCAAGTTTTTCTAAGCAACTCACCGCGCCAGGTTTCGTCCTGAAAGGTTCGGGTTGGTATGTCACCGATTTTCGCGATAACGGCTCGAAAAAGAGTCCTGAAAAGAGCCCTGGTGAGACCCCAGCAAAGTCCGCAGAGTCTTCCTCTTCAGCAGAGGTAACGCCCAATAGCAAGTCCTCGCCGACAGAAACCGGAAGCGGCACTCAGGCCTCGACGACTGCGGCGGCTGAGCCTAAGGCCGCAAGCCCGGTAACCTCCACCACTTCTGCGGGCACGAGCGCCGCGACTTAAGTTAAGAGACGGCTGGTCATGCTTAAACGATTCTTCATCACCGGCCTTCTCATATGGGTGCCTCTGGGCATCACCTATTGGGTCATCAGCACAATTGTGAAGACCCTGGACGGAATCATTCCTCCGCATATGACGCCCAAGGCGCTTTTCGGGCTTGATATTCCTGGCTTTGGATTACTGGTAGTGGTTTTAGTGGTACTTGTTACGGGAGCCTTTGGGGCGAATCTGCTTGGCCGTCGTTTGGTGGATCTCTGGGAAGGACTGCTTACCCGCATCCCTTTAGTTCGATCCATTTACTCCTCGGTGAAGCAGGTGAGTGACACGATTCTCGCTCCAAATGGACAGGCCTTTCGCCAGGCTGTGTTGGTGCAGTATCCTCGCCAGGGTCTTTGGACGATTGCCTTTGTAACGGGCAAGCCAAGCCATGAAATAGAAGACAAATTACCTGCCGATTGCCTCAGTATTTATGTGCCCACTACGCCCAACCCAACATCGGGCTTTTTTTTAATGCTTCCCAGCACAGAAGTCATACCCTTGTCCATTGGTGTAGATGCTGCTCTAAAGTATGTGGTCTCCATGGGCACGGTTCCCCCTTCTGCCCAGCCCAAGCCCAAAGCCGACAAGTAGACCGCCTCTCGATCTAAAGGATATTTTTATGCGAAGTCATTACTGCGGAGAGCTTTCCGCCCACCAGCTCGATCAGACCGTAACGCTCTGCGGCTGGGTGCACCGTCGTCGCGATCACGGGGGCGTGATATTCATCGATCTTCGGGACCGTGAAGGTCTTGCTCAAATTGTCTGTGACCCTGACAGACAAGAAATGTTTCAGCTTGCCGAAACCTTGCGCAATGAGTTTTGCGTGCGTGTTACGGGAAAGGTGCGCCGACGGCCCGAGGGAACTGTCAATCCGAATATGGCCAGTGGCGAGATTGAAATTCTTTGTCTAGAGCTAGAGCTTTTGAATCCATCGGTGACACCCCCGTTTCAACTTGATGATGAGCATTTATCTGAGACTACGCGACTCACTAATCGTGTTCTCGATCTACGTCGCCCGCTCATGCAACGCAATCTTATGCTTCGATACAAGGTTGCAATGGCCGTGCGCCGCTATCTTGATGCACAAGGCTTCATCGACATCGAGACGCCCATGCTTACTCGCTCAACGCCCGAAGGTGCGCGTGACTATCTTGTTCCGTCCCGCGTTCACCCGGGCAGTTTCTTCGCTCTTCCTCAATCACCACAGCTCTTTAAGCAACTTCTGATGGTCTCTGGGTTTGATCGCTATTACCAGATCACGAAGTGTTTTCGCGACGAAGACCTTCGGGCCGATCGTCAGCCCGAGTTCACACAGATTGACTGCGAGACTTCCTTTCTCAGCGAGCAGCAAATTCGCGATCTCTTCGAGACAATGATTCGTGAGGTGTTTAAGGAGCTCATGGCTATCGAGCTTCCCAATCCTTTTCCTGTCATGGCCTACAACGATGCAATGACAAAGTTTGGATCGGACAAACCCGATTTGCGAGTGAATTTGGAGCTCACCGAACTGACCGATCTGATGACTGATGTGGACTTCAAGGTTTTCTCTGAACCCGCGGCTACGGCCAATGGCCGGGTGGCCGCACTTTGCATTCCAGGCGGTGCACAGCTCAGTCGAGGTGACATTGACGGCTACACAGAATTTGTGAAGATCTATGGGGCCAAAGGCTTGGCCTGGATCAAGGTGAACGCAAAGGCGAAGGGCCGCGATGGCCTTCAGTCCCCCATTGTCAAAAACCTTCACGAAGCCTGTCTCGAGGGCATTCTTGCCCGCACGGGCGCGAAAGATGGCGACCTTATTTTCTTTGGCGCTGACAAGGCAAAGGTTGTCAACGATGCCCTTGGTGCGCTGCGGGTTCGCATTGGTCAGTCGGAGTTTGGACAGGCTAATGGGCTCTTTTCGGCAGACTGGCGCCCGCTCTGGGTGGTTGATTTCCCAATGTTTGAGTACGACGAAGAAAATCGCCGATTTGCCGCGGTCCATCACCCCTTCACGGCGCCCAAGCCTGGACATGAAGACCGCATGGAGCAAGATCCGGGCAGCTGTCTGGCCCAGGCCTACGACATGGTGCTTAATGGCTGGGAGCTTGGGGGCGGTTCGGTGCGTATTCACCAAGACGCTGTGCAAAGTAAAGTCTTTCGGGCTCTTAACATTGGCGCAGAGGAGGCGCAAGAAAAGTTTGGTTTCTTACTTGACGCCTTGCGCTTTGGCGCACCACCTCATGGCGGGCTTGCCTTCGGCCTTGATCGCCTGGTCACACTCATGACGGGGGCAGACTCCATTCGCGATGTGATTGCTTTCCCCAAGACCCAGCGGGCTCAGTGTCTGCTCACTCAGGCTCCATCGCCTGCCGATGATCGTCAGCTTAAAGAGCTGTCTCTGCGGCTGCGTGAGGCGCCCAAGATCGCCACATGACCATGATGGTGAGCCCGGGCCAGCGCCGAGCGCTGGTCTATGGCCCTGTTTCGGTCCTTCATGGCCTTGCCGTCGCCTGGATTTCCAATCCGGGTCTTAGCCATACCGCCATTGCGGTGAGTCTTGTGGTTGCTTTTGGTGCTTTCGTCGCGCACCTTCTTTTTCGTCGTCTTCTTCCGCGTGTTCTTGATGACCCCTCGATCTGGCCCGTGTGGGCGAGAGCCTTTGCCATTGTGGCCATGAACTTCGTTTTGGTTCAGTTGGTGGCGTTTAATCTTTCGGATGCCATGACGCCCATGGCGATTGTGGTGGGTATAACCTTGGGCCTTACCATGCAGGCCTACTGGTTTTCTCAGCGCCCACCTTCGGAGGCCTCTTCGCGCATGGCGGCTTTAAGTATTTACACCGTCTGCCTCATGCTGCCCTTTGCAGGTCTTTATGATTGGTTGCCACCCGCCGCGATCTGGGCAAGTGTCGCAGCCATTCCCGCCTGGCATGCCATTCGACTTGCAGCAACGGGGTCAGCCGATCATCTCGCGGCAAGCCGATTGATGTCAGCATCCATTCTTACGTTTGTGGTGATCATGCTCACGGGTCTTATGCTGACGGCTCTTTTGCCTTTGCGTTAAGCGCTGCTAACGCCCTCTTATAAGGTAAGGTGTTGCCATGCCAGCCTTTAAGGTTCCAATATCAGTTCTTGTCATTCTCTACTCCCCGGAGGCTCAGGTCTTGTTGCTTGAGCGTGCCGATCATCCTGGCTTTTGGCAGTCGGTGACAGGCAGCCTTGATACAGAAGAGGAGCCCTTGGTGCAGACCGCCTGTCGAGAGGTTTTTGAGGAAACGGGCCTTGCCATTGCACCGCAGGACATGGAGGACTGGGACTTTTCGCAGAACTATGAAATCTTTGCCCATTGGCGACATCGTTATGCGCCCGGCGTAACAGAAAATACAGAGCATGTTTTTTCAAGTCGAATTTCTCAAAGCAGCATCATCCGTCTTTCAGCGCGGGAGCATTTGCGTTGGAAATGGCTCGCCCTTGAGGATGCTGCAGAGGCCTGCTTTTCATGGACAAATGCCAAGGCCATTCGCGAGCTTGGACGACGCCAGTTCTCTGGCTCATAAGACACTTGCGTTTGTCTGCGCGCGTTGGTGGCCTTGCATGGTATGAAGCGCCCTTCACCTCTTGTTGTACGCCGCCCCGAGGGGCTTTACTGCCCTCAGGGCGATTTCTTTATTGATCCCTGGCGCCCAGTCGATCGTGCCGTTCTTACGCACGGCCATGCCGATCATGCACGGCCGGGTCATGGTCATGCACTGTGTTCCTTACGAGGCCTTTCGGTTCTTAGGGCCCGCCTCGGGGAAGCTCAGCCGCTTCAGGGCTTAGAGTTTGGCAAGCGTCTTCGGCTTCGAGACGTCTGGATCTCCTTGCGCCCAGCAAGCCACGTCCTTGGTGCCAGCCAGGTCCTTATTGAGCCCGCCGTTGACGATGTTTATGGCCGAGAGCGTTGGCTGGTCTCGGGGGATTACCGGGTGGAAAACGATGCAAGTTGTGATGCCTTTGAGCCTGTTCAGGCCGACGTTTTTATTTCTGAGACCACCTTTGGACTGCCTATATACCGTTGGCCCAATGTGGCCCAGGAAATCGCCTCTCTTTTAAGCTGGTGGAAAACCTGCCGGGATGAAGGCCGTGCCGTTGTGCTTTATACCTACGCCCTTGGAAAGGCCCAGCGGGTACTGCTTGTACTCATGCAGCATGCCCCTTTGCCTGGTCCCATTTATGTGCATGCCTCTGTGGCACGGATGAATGAGGCTTATCGACAGGCGGGGGTTGCCCTGCCTGAATTGCCTAGCCCAACCGCTTTGCTTGATCCTGGTTCAATGGTTTTGGCGCCCATGGCTGTGCAGGGTTCGGGCTGGATGCATCGTCAAAAGCCAAGGCCCGCCGAAGGCATGGTCTCGGGTTGGATGCTTGTTCGTGGGCATCGTCGTAGGCATGCGGGCCTACGAGGCTTCGTTATTTCTGACCATGCCGATTGGCCTGGGCTGCTTTGGGCCATGGATCAGACGAAGGCTTCACGAATCGTGCTCACCCATGGCCAGACAAACACAATGGCGCGTTATTTAAAAGAGCAGGGCCGCGATGTTGAAACGCTTGACACCGAGTTTGATGCGCAGGCCGCCGATGTCTAAGGACTGGCCACCCGGTAGCCTTGGTGATTTCTCGCAACTTCTTCTTCGCTTGGACCAGTCTCAGGGTGTAGGTGACAGACAGAAAGCAGTTATTAGGTTTGTTCAGCAAGACGGGCTACTCGAGCAGGACGCGGCCTGGGCGATCTGGCTTTTGGCTGGCGAGAGACTTAAGCGAACGGTTGCCCCAGTGCTTTTTCGCGAGGCCATTGAAGATGCCACAGGCCTAGAGCCATGGCTTGTTCAAGAATGCTATCAGTCGGTAGGTGACCTTGCAGAGACTTGCGCACTCTTGACCGCGTCGGACGGCGCTGCCTCGGACTTTGCGGCACGAGGTCTTGCTTGCCTTATTGAGCACGACCTGCTTGGTCTTCGCAATCAATCGCCAGAGCAGGTACGAAGCTGGATGGTGGCCGCATGGAGTCGGTTAACGGCTCCACAGGTTTTTTGCCTCAACAAAATACTGACTGGTGGCCTGCGTATTGGCCTTTCACGGCAAGGCCTTGTTCAGGCGCTTGTCGATGGTTTCAATCTTGCAAAGACCATCGTTGCGCAACGTATGCTCATTTTCCTGTCAAGTCAGCCGACCTCAGCAGGCTATCGAGGGCTTATTGCCTCAGAGGGTCCGCAAGGCTCCGAGGTCTACATGCAAGGCCCCGCCCCTTTTTTTCTTGCCCAGAGTCTTTTGATGCAGGGTGAGCCGAAGGATCAGGCGATTCAATGCGAACAAAAACTTGGCCCACTTGCGCATTGGGCCGCCGAGTGGAAGTGGGATGGTATTCGCGCGCAACTGGTGGTGGATGCACAAGGCCGGTCGCAGGTCTGGTCGCGTGGTGAGGAGCTTGTGACCGAGCAGTTTCCTGAGCTTGCACAGGTTTTTGTCAGCCCTTCTTTCCTGCCTCAGCTGCCACTTAAACTTGACGGAGAGATTCTCGTCTGGGACCTCATCAACCAGAAGCCTTGCCCTTTTTCTGATTTGCAAAGACGCCTGGGTCGCCGTAAACCCTCTGCGGCTATACAGCGCTCGCACCCCGTTGTTTTTATGGCCTACGATCTTCTCTCTCTCGAAGGCCGTGACTACCGTGCCAAGCCCTTCTCGCAGCGCCGCACAGCGCTTACCTCTCTTCTAGGCGCCTTCAACGCGGGTGATACAGAAAGGCAAGAGTCAAAGGATCAAGGCGTGCAGGCCGTTAAGCGTATCCGTCTCTCGCCCCTTGTTACTGCAACCGATTGGCTCGAGCTTGCCCAGTTGCAAGCACAGGCCAGAGCACAGCCTGCTGAAGGGCTGATGCTTAAGCGGTGGGATGTAGCCTATGGCCAGGGCCGAACCAAACAAAGCAGCCAAGGCGAACTTTGGAAATGGAAGCTTGCACCACTTACAGTGGATGCGGTGCTTGTCTACGCTCAGCGTGGCCACGGTCGGCGTGCGGGACTCTACACCGACTATGGCTTCGCACTCTGGGATAACCGTCAAGAGCCCGAGGTCTTGGTACCCTTCGCAAAGGCGTATTCAGGCCTAACGGATGCCGAAATCAAAGAGGTTGACCAGGTGATACGAAAAACCATTGAAGACAAGTTTGGCCCCGTTCGCCAGGTGAGACCAAGCCTTGTGATGGAATTGGGCTTTGAGGCTGTTATGGCCTCCAGTCGCCACAAGAGTGGAATGGCTGTTCGCTTTCCGCGTATTCTTCGCCTTCGCCCCGACAAGCCAATCGAGCAGGCCGATCGCTTGTCAACGCTTCAGGCCATGCTGCCATGAGTCTTGCGCAGAGGCATCGTGGCCACTCAGGGGGTCTGCGTATTTACGGGCTCGACTTCAGTTCGGCCCCATCCTTAAAAAAGCCAATAACCTGCGCGGTCGGTCGCTTGGTGGTCGAGCGCAGTACGGGTGCATCGCTGCAGACCGTTACCTTTTACCTCGAAGAGGTTACCGCCTTAACCAGCCTTTTGAGTTTCGAGCAGTTTCTTCAAACCCCTGGGCCGTGGCTTGCGGGCTTTGACCTTCCCTTCGGTCAGCCGCGCGCCCTTATTGAACATGAGGGCTGGCCCACGGACTGGGAGGACTTTGTTGACTTCTTCTGCCTGCAAGACCGCGAGGCGCTGCGTTTACGTTTTAAGGCCTGGTGCGATGCCCGCCCGGTGGGCGATAAGTTTGCTTGGCGAAAGGCAGATAAGCCTGCAGGTTCAAGCCCGGCAATGCGTTGGACGAATCCGCCCGTGGCCTGGATGATGCACGCCGGAATAGCACGCATGAAGACCGCCGGCCTTTTTTTTCCAGCGCATCAGTCGCACAGCGCCTTCAAGCACGCAACGCCCTACCAGCGTTGGACAAAGGCCCAGCGGGCTGACCATCGGCTAGCCCTTGAGGCTTACCCAGGCTTTACTGCACGCAAAGTCTGTCGTCAGTCTTACAAAAGCGACGCGCCCGCCAAACAGGATGCCGATCGCGCGCTTCATCGCCAGCAGATTCTTCGGGCCCTTGAGCTTGAGCAGGCGCATTTAAACCTTCGGTTACGCCTAACGCCAGGCTGGTCTCGAAGAATTGTTATGGATGGTTCTGGTGACTTGCTGGACGCCGTTGTCTGCGCCATGCAGGCGGGGCATGCCGCGTCTTTAAGAGGCTTCGGATTACCATCCGAAGCGAGCCCCCTTTTCGATCCTCTTGAGGGCTGGATTGCCGCTGTGCCCGAGCCCAGCTAGCCTAATACTCGCTGCACCAAAGCCGAATTTGCAGAACTTACTGAATCTTCATAAGTGTGAACAGCACGCTGTCGATTCTTCATCAGCGTCGGATGTCATGTTTTATGCAACGCAGCGATTCAAAGAGCTTGGACTCTCTCCCCTACCTTTTCAAAAAGAGGTCTGGAAGGCCATGGAAGCAGGTGGCTGTGGACTCGTTCATGCACCCACAGGCTTTGGAAAAACCTACGCAGTCTGGGCGGGCGTTCTAGGCCAGCTGCGAAGTACCAAGGGCAGTAGACCCAGTGACGGTCAGGGCCTGCAGGTGTTATGGATAACGCCCATGAGGGCGCTTGCCGCGGACAGTCTCGAAGCCCTTCGTCGATTTGCCCCCGAGGACTTTTCGATTGGACTGCGCACGGGGGACACCCCAAGCGCCGAGCGCGCTAAGCAAGATCGACGGCCACCCAACGGACTTGTCACCACACCGGAGAGTCTGAGTCTCATGATTTCCAAGCCTCAGGGCCTCGCCATGCTCAAAGGCCTTCGCTTTATTGTTGTTGATGAATGGCACGAACTTATTGGCAATAAGCGAGGCAGTCTTTTAGAGCTGAGCCTTGCAGCGCTTGCATCGGTGACAGCCAGTAACACGAAGACGCTTCAGGCCTGGGGCCTGTCGGCCACTTTAGGCAATGTTCAGCAGGCCGCTCGTGTTCTTTGTCACAGCCTCGTAGTCTGTCCGCAAATTATTTCTGCCTCGGGTCGACGAGCGCCTGAGGTCAAAACCATACTCCCAAGCGATCCAGTACGTTTCGCCTGGTCGGGCCATCTGGGCCTAAGCATGCTCGAGCCAGTGCTCACCCAGATCGAGAAGGCGGGGTCAAGCCTTGTCTTTACCAACACACGTTCCCAGGCCGAGCTTTGGTATCAGGCCATTCTTCAGGCTCGACCCGACTGGGCAGGACAGATGGCCCTGCACCATGGGTCGCTCGATGCGCAGACGCGTGGCTGGGTCGAGCGGGCGACTGCCGCTGGCCAGCTTCGTGTTGTCGTGGCAACCTCGAGCCTTGACCTGGGCGTTGATTTTGCGCCGGTGGAGCAGGTTTTTCAGATCGGTAGCCCCAAAGGCGTGGCAAGGCTTCTTCAGCGAGCGGGACGATCGGGACATCAACCCGGGGTCGTCTCAAGCCTTTTTATGGTGCCTACGCACGGTCTTGAGATTTTCGAGTCTTTGGCTGTTCAGATGGCCATCCGAGAGGCTCGAATCGAGCCGCGCCCGCCGTTAAAGCTTTCACTTGACGTTCTGGCCCAGCATTTGGTGACGCGTATTCTTGGTCAGCCTTTGACGGATCAAGATTTGTTTAAAGAGGTTCGAGGAACGCATGCCTTTAAGGACTTAAGCCTTGAAGATTTTCAATGGACGCTTCGGTTTCTGTCTCAGGGCGGGGAGTCTTTGAAGGCTTATCCGGATTTCCATCGGATTCATCGTGATGAAGAGGGTCGATGGCAGATGCACGATCTACGGCTTGCTCGTCGGCATCGCCAGTCGATTGGGACCATCGTCTCGGATGCCTCTATTCGTCTTGCCTGGCTCTCGGGTGGGGGCTTGGGACAGGTTGAGGAATCGTTTCTGGGCAGGCTCAAGCCGGGAGACACGTTTTTGTTTGCTGGCCGAAGCCTTGAATTGGTGCGGGTGCGTGACCTCACGGCTTATGTGCGTAAGGCTTCTGGTAAAGCCAAGGCAGTGGCTCGATGGACCGGCGGTAGCCTTCCTCTCTCGAGCGAGCTTGCCGCCAATCTTCGACACCTCCTTCATGTCCTTGAAGACAAATCAATGCAGAGCCCCTGGCTTAGAACGCCCGAGGCAAAGAGTGTGATGCCTTTACTTAACAAACAGATTGAACGCTCTACGATTCCGAGGGAAGGTCAATGCCTTGTGGAGCATTTTCGCTCCAATGATGGGGAGCACTGTTTTATCTATCCTTTTGCCGGTCGTCAGGTTCACTTAGGTCTTGCCTCTCTGCTTGCCTTTCGTCTTACTCGCCGGTATTCAATAAGCCTGTCTTACACAGCGAATGACTATGGCTTTGAACTTCTTGCCCCTCGCCGTCGGGTTGCGGAGGGCCCTTGGCTAAGCACCGTTCTTTCGGAGCAAGGCCTTCTGGATTTTTTACGGATGAAGGATCTTTCTGAAGACCTTAGTGCTTTGCTGGGCGAGGGCATGATGACGCGCCGTCGGTTTCGGGAGATTACCCGCGTAGCGGGACTTTTGGTTATGGGACTTCCTGGGGCAGGTCGTTCATCGCGCCAACTGGCTGCTTCAAGCAACCTTCTTTTTGAGGTCTTTTCAAAGTACGACCCAGAGAACCTGTTGTTAAAGCAAGCCCAGCGTGAAGCGCTTCAGCAAGAGCTTAGCCAAGACTTGCTAGAGCGTCAGTTGCAAGGACTCGTTGACAACAAGTGGCTTCATTGCCATCTTCAACGACCGAGTCCTTTTTGTGTTCCCCTAATGGTCGACCGGCTGCGTGAGCAGCTTTCTTCAGAGCGCCTTGCCGATCGACTTGCTCGACTTGCGCAAGAGTTTGACGATGCTTAAAGAGCGACCACAAGTGCTATTGAAGAGCCGATCACAGCCATGAGCGCGCGCAGGAGAGAACTTCGACCGATGGGGCCGCCGGCTGCAAGCTGGACTTCCAAAAACCCTGGTGAGCCTATTGTTCTAACGGGCCAAGGAGCGATGGTTTTTCCTGACCGAGGCCTTGCGATGGTGGCGGATCTGCACCTTGGAAAGACACAGACCTTTCGTCACCATGGCCTTGCTATTCCCGAGGGCAGTGATGAGGAGACCCTCGAGAAACTGGAGACCTTACTTAAAGCCTGGCCAGTTCAACAGCTTGTTGTTCTTGGTGATCTTATTCATCACAGCAGCAGCCTGGATCGCCATGGACGACTGCTGGAAAAGTTAAGGAGGTTTCGTAGTCGATGGCCTGACCTCGCCTTTCACTTGGTTCTTGGAAATCATGATCGCGCGCTCGAGCCCGGGCATAACAGGCCACAGGCAGAAGAGCTTGTGGCAGCACTTGATCTTAAACGTCATCCAGAAACCTTTGTGCAGCAAGGAATCAGGGGCTATCACGACCCTTCCGAGCAGGCAGGCTTGGACACACTAAACCCTGAGGACCCACAGGGCGAGTCTGAGCCTTGGCAGGTTTGTGGTCACCTTCACCCCACGGTTCGGCTTCAACTTGGGCGAGGGCACTGGCAGAGTATTCCCTGCTTTACGCGATTAGGAAGGCAGTGGATGCTGCCCGCCTTTGGGGCCTTTACAGGCAGCTTTACCATTGAACCCAACAATTACGACGAAATTGTTGGGCTTGTGGAAGGCCAGCTTCTTGCCTTTGTCTGAGCGATATAAAAGATATTAACAACCAACTTTAATGACTTAATATTTTGCTTAGAAAGTCAATGGCGCGAGGGTGTTTAGGGGCGCCAAAAAATTCTTCTGGCGGAGCCTGTTCAACAATTTTTCCGGCATCCATAAAAATAACGCGGTCAGCCACCTCGCGCGCAAAGCCCATTTCGTGAGTCACGCAGATCATTGTCGTGCCTTGTTCTGCCAATGCCACCATGACATCAAGCACCTCCTTCACCATTTCGGGGTCAAGGGCGCTGGTGGGCTCGTCGAATAGGAGTACATCAGGCTTCATGCAGAGCGCTCGAGCAATCGCCACTCGCTGTTGCTGGCCGCCCGAGAGCTGACCAGGGTATTTGTCCGCCTGTTCGGCGATTTTGACTCGCTCAAGTTGAACCATCGCCTCGCGCTTGGCCTCTTCTTCTGCCACACCCCTGACTCGAATGGGCGCCAGAGTAAGGTTCTCGAGCACTGAAATGTGCGGGAAAAGGTTGAAGCTTTGAAAGACCATCCCCACCCGGGCCCGAACCTGATGAATGGATTTTAGGTCTGTGGTGAGTTCTGTTCCCGCTACCGTGATGCGTCCTTTCTGATAGGGCTCAAGCGCGTTGACACAGCGTATGAGCGTCGACTTGCCGCTCCCAGAGGGACCACAGACCACAATCTTTTCGCCATTCGTGACCTCAAGGCCTATGTCACTTAAGACCTGAAAACTTCCGTACCACTTTGAAACATTCTCAAACTGAATCATGGCCATGGTGCGCGGACTCCTTTAACGTCGAGCGGCAGCGAAATCGCGTTCAAGACCACGGGCATAGTTGCTCATGGCGCTACAAAAGACCCAATAAATCAGGGCGACGAAAATAAAGCCTTCGATATAGAAGGCTCTCCATTCGGGGTCGCCAAGGGCAAGACGAAGGCTTCCAAAAAGCTCGTACATGCTTACGATGGTGACCAGCGAGGTATCTTTAAAAATGGCAATGAAGCTATTGACTAGAGGCGGAACAACAACACGGAAGGCCTGCGGCAACACGATTCGGGTCTGGATAAGCCAGTAGCCCATGCCCAGGGCCTGAGCGGCTTCGATCTGGCCTTTGGGCACGCTGTTAATGCCGCCGCGAATAACCTCTGCTTGATAGGCCGCGCTAAAAATAATAATGCCTGCTGCAACCCGAAGTAGAACATCGGGGTTGGTGCCGCTTGGCATAAAAAGCGGGAACATGAAGCTTGCCATGAACAACACGGTAATAAGCGGGACCCCACGAATAATCTCGATAAAACTGGTGCACACAGCACGAATGAAGGGAAGGTCGGAGGTTCTTCCAAGGGCAAGTAAGACGGCAAGTGGCAGCGAGAGAATATTGCCCAGGATGGCAAGTAATAAGGTAAGTGCAAGACCCCCCAATCTTTCGGTGGGCACATAACTTAAGCCGGCAAAGCCACCGACCATAAGGAGCACAGACCCTACGAGTACAAGACCTGCTGCGATGAATGTTGAGGACCTCCAAAGCTGGCGCTGACTAATGGCAATGCAGGCGCCCACCAGCAAAATGCTTGCAACCACTGGCCGCCATGCCTCTTCGAAGGGATAGCGGCCAAAAATGATGAGCTTCCACTTTTCGCCCACCACACCCCAGCAGGCCCCTTCGCCTCGGGCTTCACGGCAGGCATTGAGATCAATGGCAAAGACGGCATTAAAAACACCCCAGGGCAGAAGTTCGCTTGCAAGCCAGACGAAGAAAATCAAAAGACTGACTGTGATTGCCGTGTTAAGTCGACCCTTGAAAAGCGCCTTGAAGCTCTCGGACACCTTAACGCTCCTTGAGTCGAGTGGCCTGCTCGAATCGGTTCATCAGATACGAAGTGAGCAAGGATAGGCTGAGGTAGACCGCCATGATGATGGAGATGGCCTCAACGGCCCGGCCCGATTGGTTTAAGGTGGTGGTGGCAATGCTTACAAGGTCGGGGTAGCCAATCGCAATGGCAAGGCTACTGTTTTTTGTAAGGTTGAGGTATTGGTTGGTGGTGGGGGGAATAATGACCCGAAAGGCCTGCGGTAACACCACAAGTTTGAGCTGCTGCCAACGGGCAAAACCCAGTGCCGCTGCTGCCTCGGTCTGGCCCTTGGGCACGGCAAGAATGCCTGCTCGAATAATTTCCGCAATAAAAGCGCTGGTGTAAATCGAAAGGCCCAGCAGTAAAGCCATGAACTCGGGTGAGAGCGCGGCACCTCCCATAAGCCCAAAGACGCCCATTTCAGGGTATTCCAGCGTGGGAAAGTCGCCTGCAAGAAACCAAGGAAACTGCAGGCCATTTTTGCTTAAGAAAACATGGGGAAAAAGTTGAGCGGGTGTCTCGGTGTCGGGAAGAATAACAGCAAGGGTGAGGTACCAAAAGATGAGCTGAAGTAAAAGGGGGACGTTACGAATGAACTCTACAAACTGGCGACAAAGCCATACCAACAAGGGATTGGGCGAAAGACTGCCCACTGCCACTACAAGGCCCAGTAGGCTCGCAATAACAATTCCAATGAAGGCAACTCGAAGGGTGTTTAGAAAACCAACAACGAATGCTCTCAGATAACTACTGTCTGATTCGTAGGCGATGGCGCGTTCAGCAATATCAAAGCCCGCGGGGCCAAGCAAGAAGTCGTAACCGAAGTCAATGCCCCGTTGGGCAAGGTTGGCATTTAAGTTCCCAACGAGAATCCAAAGCCCCACCGCAAGCACGGCAAACAGCAAGGCCTGCCAGACCATGGCGCGAAACTTCGGCTGGTTCAACATACGCAACGTACGTGTTTAGAAGGGGTCATGAACGGGGGGACTCACGAGGGGGTGACTAAGATCAGAAGCCGATAAATAACTACCCGGTCGTTCTTGGGACCGGAGCGGTTGTAGTAGGACGGGGTTCGACCCGTCCTACACCAGAACAACTCTAATTAACGAATGGGGGGCGCGTACTGAAGACCACCCTTGGTCCAAAGTGCGTTTTGTCCGCGATCAAGCTTCAGAGGGGTTTTTTTGCCAAGATGACGCTCAAAGACCTCGCCGTAATTACCCACCTGCTTAATGACTCGGTAGGCCCACTGCGAATCGGTACCAATAGCTTTACCAAAGTCGTTGTTGCCTTGACCAAGTAGGCGCTGCACCTCAGGGCTGGCGTCTCCCTTCTTTTGATCCACGTTTGCTGAGGTAACACCCAGTTCTTCAGCCGTGATCATGGCAAAGTGGACCCAGGTTACAAGCTTCGACCAGGCCTCATCACCCTGACGCGTTACGGGACCAAGGGGCTCTTTACTAATAATTTCAGAAAGAATGACGTGGTCGCCAGGCTTCTTCGTGTCGTTAGCACGAATAGCAGCGAGCTGCGATGCGTCTGAGGTGAGCACTTTGCAGCGCCCCTCGTTGTAAGCTGCGACGACAACCTTGTTATCTTCAGAGACAACAGGCTTGTAAGTCATTTTGTTGGCTTTGAAGTAGTCGGCCAAGTTTTTCTCGGTGGTCGTTCCACTTTGAACACAGATGGTGGCGCCCTTGAGCTGCTTTGCAGATTTAACCTTTAAGCTCTTGGGCACCATAAAGCCTTGGCCGTCAAAAAAGTTTGTTGCTCCAAAGGTGGTGCCAAGCTGGGTGTCTCGGCTCATGGTCCACGTTGTGTTGCGAGCAAGCATGTCGATCTCGCCGGACTGCAATGCGGTAAACCGCTGAGCAGCATTCAGCGGCACGTAGCGAACTTTGTTGGCGTCGCCCAGTGCGGCCGCTGCAACAGCACGACAGTAGTCCACGTCAAAGCCCGCCCATTTCCCATCGCTGCCGGCAATACCGAAGCCACCGAGCCCCGCATTCACGCCGCAAGACAACTCGCCCTTCGCTTTAATAGCTTCAAGGGTTTTGTTAGCAAAAGCGGGCGAAGCCGCAATGGCAAGGCCCAGAGAGAGGCTAAGCCCGAGTAGGCGACGTTTAACCATAGTGTTGAACTCCTCAAAAAGTTGATAACAAGTAGATTAAATACACTTGTTAAGTTTGCCTGAGCGAACAGTGTTTGAACCCCAAATCCAAACGAAGTCAGGGTAACTCCTAGTCTGGCAGGCCCATGGCGCCTGACTTTGGAGTAGCAGGCTCTTTTAAGATGCCTTATTGGCCTCGCGTGCCTGCAACTCCCAAAGCTGGAAGTAACGACCCTGAAGCGCAAGCAACTGGGGATGGGTGCCTTTTTCAATGAGCCTTCCGTCCTCAAGCACCATTATGGTGCTTGCATGGCGAATGGTAGATAGCCGATGGGCAATGATGATGCTCGTCCGGCCTTTAGAAACCTCCTCAATCTCTTTCTGAATCGCGCGCTCAGACTCGGAATCGAGCGCCGAGGTTGCCTCGTCAAAAATAAGAATGGCGGGTTTTTTGAGCATCGCTCGAGCGATGGCGACACGTTGCTTTTCGCCACCCGAAAGCTTAAGACCTCGGTCGCCCACCAGGGTGTTCAGGCCATCTGGAAGGCGTTGGACCAACGACCCCAGCCTTGAAGCGGCAATGGCCTGCCAGAGCTCCTCATCGCTTGCATCCGGCTTTCCATAGCGAATATTGTAGGCTAGGCTGTCGTTGAAAAGCACCGTGTCTTGCGGAACGATGCCAATCACCCGACGCAATGACTCTTGTTGCACAAGACGAACATCCTGATTGTCAATACAAATTCGACCGAACTGCGTGTCATAGAACCTGTAAAGAAGTCGCGCGAGCGTGCTTTTGCCAGCGCCCGAGGACCCCACCACGGCCACCGTTTGACCGGGTTTAATTTCAAGGTCAAGGTCTTTAAGAATGGGTCGTCGTGGATCGTAGGCAAAGCCCACTTTCTCAAACCGAATGCCCCCTTCTTGAATAACAAGAGCAGGGGCGCCCGGTGGGTCAGCCACCTCTTGGTTTTGGGCCATTAGTCCGAAAAGCCTCTCCATGTCGGCGATGCTTTGCTTAATCTCCCTGTAAAGCACGCCCAGAAAATTCAGGGGAACATACAACTGAATAAGGAAGGCATTCACAAGCACCAGGTCGCCAATGGTCATGCGATCCTCTTCGACACCCACCACAGCCTGCCAAAGCATTAGGCTTGCCGCCGCGGCAATAATGGCTGCCTGCCCCACATTCAGAACCGAGAGCGAGGCCTGACTTTTAATGGCGGCATTCTGCCATCTCGCAAGACTACGGTCGTAACGCTGCGCCTCGAAGGCCTCGTTATTGAAATACTTCACCGTTTCATAGTTCAAAAGCGAGTCAATGGCTCGGGCGTTGGCCCTTGAGTCCAGTTCGTTCATCTCGCGACGGAAATGGGTGCGCCATTCGGTAACAAGAAAGGTAAATCCCACGTAGGCCACGAGCGCGCCAAGCGCAGTCAGGGCAAAGGCGGGCGGGTAAAACCAGGCAAGCCATGCAGTCACCAGTAAGACCTCAACCGCAGTGGGAACAATGCTGTAAAGGGTGAAGTTCACAAGCGTGCCTACACCTCGGGTTCCGCGCTCAATGTCTCTTGTAAGCCCCCCTGTCTGACGCTCCAGGTGAAACCGCAGGGACAGTTTGTGCAGATGCTCAAAGACTTGACGGCTAATGTCCCGGACGGCGCCTTGGGTCACCCTTGCAAAAATAAGTTCACGCAACTCCGTGAGGCCTGTGGAAGCCAGGCGAATAAGACCGTAGCCTGCAATCAGTCCAACTGAGACACCAATAACGGCGGAGCCGGGCGTCAGCCCGTCCACAATTTCTTTGAGCAAAACGGGTATGCCGATGTTGGCAACCTTTGCGCTCACAAGGGCGGCCAGGGCAAGGCCCATGCGCAGCTTGTACTTCAGCAAATAAGGCAGTAGCTTACGAATGACCGGCCAACTGCCTTGTGGCCCCGGGCTTGCAAGACCTTGATTCTTATCGCTGGGGTTTGAATTGGGAGCTGGAGCGGTGGAGGCGTAATGGCGCACGAGAACTGGTTATCCTTGAGAGCTTTACAAAGGGTGGTCTGCCAAGCGCAAAGCTAGGCAAAAGCCCTTCATTATGGTGGTTTCAAACGATTTCAATAAAGGCGGCTTTTCATGAGTAAACACCGAATTGCGGTTCTTCCGGGCGATGGTATTGGGAAAGAGGTCGTGCCCGAGGGCCTGCGCGTTCTTGAGGCAGCGGCCCGACGGTTTGATATTGGCCTTGAGTTTGTGAACTTTGATTTTGCAAGCTGCGACTATTACGCGGCTCACGGCGCCATGATGCCCGCCGATTGGAAGTCTCAGCTTTCAGGATTTGAAGCCCTTTTTTATGGCGCGGTGGGCTGGCCTGCAACGGTGCCCGATCATATTTCGCTCTGGGGCTCTTTGCTGAAGTTTCGCCGTGAGTTCGATCAGTACGTCAACTTGCGACCTGTTCGACTCATGCCCGGCGTGCGCTCCCCCTTGGCCAACCGTAACCCTGGCGACATTGATTTTTACGTGGTTCGTGAAAACACCGAGGGGGAGTACTCGGCCATTGGCGGCTTGATGTTTGAGGGCACAGATCGGGAGGCGGTGGTTCAAGAGACGGTCATGAGCCGGGTTGGGACGGACCGTGTGCTGAAGTTTGCCTTTGAACTTGCACAGAAGCGACCCCAAAAGCATCTAACATCTGCAACAAAGTCAAACGGTATTGCAATTACCATGCCCTGGTGGGACTCTCGGGTGGAAGCCATGGCCTCAGGCTTTCCTGATGTGCGAGTTGATAAGTACCATATCGACATTCTCACGGCACACTTTGTTCAACACCCCGACTGGTTTGATGTCGTGGTTGCGAGCAATTTATTTGGAGATATTTTGTCGGACCTCGGGCCTGCCTGCACCGGAACCATTGGTATTGCGCCCTCGGCGAACTTAAACCCCGACCGCCGCTTTCCATCCCTTTTTGAGCCTGTGCATGGGTCGGCACCAGACATTGCGGGTAAAGGCATTGCGAACCCGATCGGTCAGATATGGTCTGCCGCGATGATGCTTGAGTTCCTTGGCTACTCACCGGCCCACGATGCAATCTTGAGAGCCATTGAGCATGTTTTGCGTGATGGCCCGAAGACGCCAGACCTTGGAGGTAAGGCCAAAACTGTTGATGTTGGCAAAGCCATTGCTGAGGCCTTGCAGTCGGTCTAGGCTTTTCGTGTACAGCACTCTGCTTAAAGAGGCCTACTCGGCCGCAGTTTCTGCTGCCGACCCTTTGCATTGCCTAAAGCCTGAGTACCTTCCCTTGCGGCCGAGGGGCAGAACCTTGGTCGTGGGTGCTGGCAAAGCGGCAGCCAGCATGGCAAAGGCGGTTGAGAAACTCTGGCCGAAAGATGCTCCTCTTGAGGGCCTTGTCATTACAAGGTATGCCCATGGCCTGCCCTTGACGCACCTGCAGTGCATTGAGGCGGGGCATCCAGTACCTGACGAGGCAGGCCAGGAGGCCGCGCAGGCCATTGCCCAGAGGGTTGCCCAGCTTACGCCGGACGATCAGCTGCTTGTTTTAGTTTCGGGCGGTGGATCCAGCCTGCTTGCATTGCCTGCGCCTGGTCTTACGATGGATGATCTAAAGGGAGTGACACAGCAGCTTTTGCGCAGTGGGGCGCCGATTCAAGAGATGAATGTCGTGCGTAAACATTTGTCGCGACTGCAGGGTGGGCAGCTGGCCTTGATGTCGAAAGCGCCGGTACGCACTCTTGTTATTTCGGATGTTGTCGGAGATCAGTCGTCGGATATTGCCTCGGGTCCCTGCGATCCAGATCCAAGTTCCTATGAGGACGCAACGGCGGTCCTCGCGCGTTGGGGTGTAGAGCCGCCGACGGCTGTGGCCAAGCACCTTGAAGCGGGTTGCAAGGGAATGATTCCAGAGACCCCAAAACCTGGAGATCCACGGCTTTCCCATGCCACCACGATTATGTTGGCAACCGCGAAGGCAAGTCTGGATGCGGCCTGTGGTGTCCTTCAAAAGCAAGGCTTTCAGGCGCTCTGTCTTGGGGATGGGGTCACCGGTGAGGCTCGGGATGTTGCCGGTGTCATGGCCTCTCTGGTTCGCGAGATTGTCGATCAACGAATTCCTGAATTTCGCAGACCCTTTGCCGTTGTCTCGGGGGGCGAGTGCACCGTAACGGTTCGTGGCTCCGGCCATGGTGGGCGTTGCACCGAGTTTCTTCTTGCGCATGGGTTGGCCCTTGAGGCTCTTGGGGTGGAGCCTTGTGTCTGGGGGCTTGCGGCCGATACCGATGGTATTGATGGATCGAGCGATGCAGCAGGGGCTTATTCGGCACCCGACTTCCTGAATCGTGCCCGTGCCCAGGGCTTTGATCCACGACGTTGCCTTGATAACAACGACGCCTTGAGTCTTTTCCGCGGCCTCGGTACGCACCTGCATACAGGCCCTACGCGAACGAATGTGAATGACATTCGTGTTCTTCTGGTCGTGGCATAGTTCTCGAATGACCCTTCACCAGACGCATTCCAAGCCAGACCCGAATTCCAACGCCGCCCCCAGCCCTAGCCCTATGGCCGTTTCACCGTCTGCGGCAACCACAAGGCTTCGGCTTCAGGAGCCGGACGATTGGCATTTGCATCTTCGGGACGGGGCCATGCTTAGGGCTGTTGCCCCCTACTCCGCAAGCCAGTGCGGCCGGGCTTTGGTGATGCCTAACCTGCAGCCACCGGTTGTCTCGGTGGTCATGGCCGAGGCTTACTTTCATCGCATTGCCCAGGCGCTTTCCCCCGAGCAGGCTCAGGGTTTCAAGCCCCTCATGACCCTATACCTTACGGACAACACAAGTCTCGAGGAGGTTGACCGCGCAGCCCAAAGCCCTCATGTCCTTGCCTTCAAGCTTTATCCGGCCGGTGCAACAACCCATTCCGATGCAGGGGTTACGAACCTCGAGGCGCTTGACCCGGTTTTTGAACGCATGTCGGAAAAGGGGGTGGTGCTGTGTATTCATGGTGAGGTGACGACGCCCGAAGTGGATGTCTTTGACCGTGAGGCGCGTTTTATTGAAGAGCGGCTTATTCCCCTTCGCCATCGGCACCCTGAGCTTCGAATTGTTTTTGAACATGCCACGACACGCGAGGCGGTGGACTATGTGAATCAGGCAGCTGGCTCGATTGCCGCAACCATCACCCCTCAGCATCTGCTTTACAACCGCAATGTAATTTTTCGATCAGGGCTGCGTCCCCACTACTACTGTCTACCCGTCTTAAAGCGTGAGCCACATCGCCAGGCCTTGGTGAAGGCCGCTACGAGCGGCAGCCCAAGGTTTTTTATGGGTACCGACTCGGCACCGCACGATCGCAGTCTCAAAGAGGCTGACTGCGGATGCGCGGGCTGTTTCTCTGCTGCCTTTGCGCTGGAGTTTTATGCCCAGGTCTTTGATGAAGCTCGGGCGATCGACCGGCTCGAGGCTTTTGTCAGTCATTTTGGCGCGGATTTTTATGGATTGCCACGTAACACACGCCTTGTTGAATTGGTCCGAGAAGATCACTGCATACCCGATCGTCTCAGTCATGAAGGCCACACCCTGGTTCCTTTGGCAGCAGGTCAAACCTTGCGCTGGAAGTATGTTGGTCGGGTTGAGTCGGTCAGGGAATAAAGGCATCGGGTTTCCGCGTTGCGCGTTGATTTAGGGCCGCGGTTATCATCAGACTAGGAAGTGGGCTGGGCGGTCGCTGCCGATCTTATCGGGAGAGGAAGGTCCGGACTCCACAGGGAAGGGTGACGGCTAACGGCCGTACGCAGCAAGTGGGATGAGAAGCCCACCCAAGGCGAGGAATAGGGCCACAGAGACGAGTAATTGGGGCCTTCGGGCCGCAAGGATGTGAAACGCGGTAACCTCCACCCGGAGCAACACCAAATAGGCACACGGGTGTCCAGTGAACTCGTTCACTGGATGCGAAGGGCGTCCCGCCCAAGTGTGCGGGTAGGTGGCTTGAGCCTAGTAGCAATGCTAGGCCTAGAGGGATGGCCGCTATAGACCAAGGTCGAGGGTGACCAAGGTCCGTAACAGAATCCGGCCTACAGGCCCACTTCCACTTTCATAAGTTACTTTAAGTGTAATCTCTTATCTCATTGATTTACATGGGAATCTCAAGCTCAGTTGGGACTCAAGAAACCTTATCTAAGTATTTGTTTAGAAAGAAAAAATCCGCTGTGTTCGCTTGACCGATCCTTGACTTTTGCATAGAGTGGTAAATCGTGTGAAAAAGTGGGGATTAGTGGGTCAATGTTTTCGGGAATTTCAGCCCTCAGCATGGATGCCAAAGGCCGAATGACGCTGCCAACGCGTTATCGAGATGCCTTGCATCGGGCCTCCGAAGGTCAGGTGGCCTTACTTGAGAGCAATGATGGCTGTCTGCTACTGATGCCCTTCACACAGTGGGCTAAACGTGTCGATCGACTCACTCAAGCCGATGCTTCGTCATTGAATGGAGGGGCCCTTGACGCCGATCTTGACTGGGATGACGACACGGGCCAAGAGCGACGACGTTTCTGGCTCGGCTTAAGCGACACCCCCGATCTTGATTCGGCAGGTCGGATTCTTGTTAATCCTGTTCTTCGCGAAGGTGCAGGTATTGGCCGTGAGGTCATGCTGCTTGGGGTGGGCAGTCATTTTGAGCTTTGGGATCCTGAGCGTCTGAGTCGTCATAAGGAGCAGGTAAGGGCAAGAAAATTTCGGGGTGGTCGTGATTGATCGCGCCGCTCTACGTTGCTCCGACCCATCAGCCCGTTCTATTGGAGGCGGCTGTTGACAGGCTTGTTCAAGATCCTTCGGGCTTTTATGTGGATGCGACCTTCGGCCGGGGCAGTCACTCGCGCGAGATTCTTCGCAGGCTTGGCCCCAAGGGAAAGCTGCTTGCCTTTGATCGCGACCCTCAGGCCCTCGAGGCAGGCCAAATACTCATGGCCAGTGACCCTCGATTTTGTTTTTATGCCGGCGCTTTCTCCGAGCTCACTTCGGTGCTTGAAGCCCAAGGACCGTCATTTATTGATGGGCTTCTCGCAGACCTTGGTGTCTCCTCTCCGCAGCTTGACCAGGCTGAACGTGGCTTTAGTTTTATGAAGGACGGCCCTCTGGACATGCGTATGGATTTCAATACTGGGCAGCCTGCATGGCAGTACCTGGAAGCAGTCTCTCAAGATGAACTCGAGGACAGCCTGCGTCGCTTTGGCGAAGAGCGACACGCTCGACCGGTTGCTGCTGCAATTCTTGAGCGCGTAAGCCAGGCTCAGAAGGGGGAGGCACCCCCCTTACGGAACACCCTCGCGCTGGCCCAGTTGGTTGAGAAGGTTCTTCGCCGACGCACCGGACGCAGAGAGCCGGGGCATCATCCGGCCACGCGCACCTTTCAGGCAATACGCATTGCCGTGAACCAAGAGCTTGATCAACTCCATTTGCTATTGGGTCAGCTACGTCAATGGCTTGGTTACAAGGCAAGGCTCGTCATTATTAGTTTCCATTCGCTTGAGGATCGACTGGTGAAGCAGTTCATCGAGGAAGCCTCGCGGCCTCTTGATCAGAGGCTTCGACGCCAAGCGGGGATGGGTCGAGCTCAGTTTGCCATGTTGGCGCAGGCGGCCTCCCAGGGAATTCAAACATCTTCTGAAGACCAGGCGGGCCATAAACAACACGGTGTTGAATCCATATGGCTACGCAAGCTTCCTCGACTCCGTCCGGACGACAAAGAGATTGAGGCCAATCCGCGCGCTCGCAGTGCCATTTTGCGTGTTGCCGAATGCCTCACCGTTCCACAAAAGACACTGGAGGTGCGATGACTCGCCTGCCCAATGGATGGATTGCCGCTGCGCTTGTTATTACGGCCCTCGCGCTTATTAATGCCCGCTACCACGAGCGCCGTCTTTTTGCGGAGTCGCAGCGTCTTGAGCGGCTCGTTGAACGACGGGCCTCAGAGGCTGAAAACCTTGAGGTTTCGGTGGCCAGCCTTAAAACACCGGCTCGGCTTGAGCAGACAGCTCGCTCCAATTTGGGCATGGTGCCTATTCGTTCCGAGCAGACAATTTATCTACCGACACCGGTCACGAACGCGCGGTTTGCCGAGGCATCCCCTTGACCGTGCGACCCACTGTTATCTGGCCAAGCTTTACGCCAACCGGTCGGCAGGATCGCTCGCGCAGGTCCTCTGCCAAGTTCTCCGATCGGCCAGGTATTCTTGGCGCGAAACCCCTGCGTCGGTCAGGGGGTAAGAAAGCCACGGGCGCGTCCGGTCGGACTGGCCATGGGGCTGACCAGAGCATTCTGACTTGGCGGGCTACAGCGGGCCGCTCTCAGTTTGTCTTGGGAATGCTAATGCTTGGCCTTGCGGCTGTTTGGGGCCGTTCGTTTTATCTTCAGCAGGTCAGTGTGGATCAATGGGAAAAGCGAGCGGCAAGTCGGTTCGAGCGAGCCAGCGTTCTTCCTGCACCTCGCGGCCGCATTCTCGACCGCAATGGCGAAGTCTTAGCAGTTAGCCTTTCCGAGCATCGTGTTGGCCTCGCCCCCAAAATACTTGATAGTCGCCATCCCCGGCTTGGCCAGCTTGCTGACATTTTGGACATTCCTTTGCCAGACCTTCAAGCTCGACTTCAAGGCACAACCCGCTTCTTCTACCTTGCCTCTGGGCTCGAATTAACTAAGGCCGACCAGATTCGTGCGCTGCGCATCCCCGGCGTGGAGCTTGAGCAGGAGTTTCAACGCTACTACCCCCATGGGCCTGCCTTTGCCAATCTTATTGGCTTTACCAACAGTCAAGGCCAGGGTCTTGAGGGCTTAGAGCGTCAGATGGAAAAAACCCTGCGCGGCGCAAATGGAGAAGAACGACTGGTGGTCGATGGCCGCAGTCAGGCCTTTGGCCAAAAGACGGTGAAGCCAGCGGTTCCCGGGGAAGACATTCGGCTTTCACTTGATGCAGGCATTCAGGCCATCGCCTTTCAGGCCGCGCAGGTGGCCTGGCGGCAGCATCAGGCCAAGTCGGTCTCCGTGGTGGTCGTGGACAGTCGTACGGGTGAGCTTCTTGCTCTGTCGAATGCCCCGTCATTTGACCCTGGGCAGCGAGGTCAGCTTGATGCCACGCGCGTTCGTAATCGCGCTGCGGCTGATTTGTTTGAGCCCGGCTCCACGATGAAGCCTTTTGTTGTTGCAGCGGCCCTGGATGCCTCTCTTTTCGAGCCCACAACCCCCATTTCAACAGGAAATGGTCGAATGACGATTGGTCGTCGAACCATACGCGATACGAGGTCCTACGACCGGCTTACTGTGACCGAGGTTATTAAGAAGTCCAGTAACGTGGGCATGGTCCAGATCTCGCGAGGTCTGCCGTCCTCAACGCTTTACGACACCTTTGCAAATCTGGGGTTTGGCCAGACAACATCGTTACAGTTTCCCGCCGAGGCCTCGGGTCGGCTAAGGTCCTGGCAGTCTTGGCAGACCATTGACAAGGCTACGATCTCCTATGGCTATGGCCTCTCGGCATCCTTGTTGCAGATGGTGCAGGCCTATACCGTCTTCGCTCGCAATGGCGACCGGGTAGATCTGCGAATGACGCCAACAAGCGGCCCTGCGGTGGGCACGCCGGTTTTTAGTTCGAAGACCGCCGCAGCTGTGCGCGAGATGCTTTCACAGGCGGCGGGGCCAGAGGGCACAGGCTCACGTGCTCAGCTTGAGGGGTTTCGTGTTGCTGGCAAAACCGGAACAGCCCACAAGCCCGAGAATGGCGGTTATGCAAAGGACCGTTACATTGCCTCCTTTGTTGGCTTTGCCCCAGCCTCAGCCCCAAGGCTCGTCATTGGCGTGATTGTTGATGAACCCACCAAGCAGGGCCACTATGGGGGTGTGGTGGCTGCACCTGTTTTTGCAAGGGTTGCAGGCGACAGCCTAAGGCGCATGCAGATGTCGCCAGATCCCGCGGTTCGTATCCTGCCTAACCGTATTGGTCAAGAAGAGGGCATCCTTTGATCCATCCCCTGGCCATCGAGGACTCGAAAAGTAAGCACTATGCCGAACAACTCCGGCAGGGCAGTCCGGGCCAGCTTGTTTCTCAGGTTCAGAGGCTCGTGGAGGGGGATTGGCTTTTGGCTTTGCCCGGCCGACAAATGGGCCTGCAGGCCCTTCTTGCCGCCTGTCTCGAAAAAGCCGCGGGGGGCATGGTACTTGACTCAAGTTATTTGGACGCGGTGGAAGCTTGGAGGGCCGAGCCAACCGATCCTATGGAATCGGGGCAAGGCCGCCGAGCGGGCTTACGCGTTTTCTACGTCGATGATCTTCGAGAAAGAGCGGGGCTGATTGCCTCGTACTTTTATGGACAGCCATCGCAGTCTCTAAAGGTCACCGCCATAACCGGTACTAATGGAAAGACAACGGCGTGCTATGCGCTAGCGCGAAGCCTCGCGCTGCTTGGAGCAAAGTCGGCCTGCATAGGGACCGTTGGAATTTTTAGCTTTGAGCCGGCGCGGCCTCGCGCACCTTATGTGCCGGGTCAGGATGACCCGCTGGTTCGGCAACTTGCAGAGCCAGGGCTCACGAGCCTTGATGCGGTGAGTCTTCAGGTCTGGCTGGCCGATTTTGTCCGTAGAGGAATGGAACATGTCTGTCTAGAGGCAAGCTCCATTGGAATCGTGAGTCATAGGCTTGCAGGCTGCAGCCTTCGCGGCACTGGCCTTACCAGTTTTGCCCAGGATCATCTGGACTTTCATGGAAGTCTTGAGGCCTATGCAAAGGCAAAAGCCCTGTTGTTTGAGGCGCCGGGCCTTCACCACTGCGTCCTTGCACAGCCCATTGATGGGCAAGACCCACTGCCCGAAGTCATTTGCCAGGCCGCAGCAGGCAGTACAAAGCTTCTTAATGTTGCTGTTCGACCTCTCTCAGCGCTCTCTTCGGCGAGCTCGGCGACGACCCAATACGGCCGCACCGGTTCGGCTCCGGGGCTAAGGCTTATTGCTCGACCCAGCCCCCAAGGTGCTCAGCAGGTCGGCTTGCAAATGGCCGATGCGGGCCCAGATCTCTCTGCTAGTGTCTTTAAAGACTTTCCCTTGCCGGGTCTTCATAACCTTCAGAATGCCGCAGTTGTGGCGGGGCTACTTCTTGGCTATGGCTTTCGCCCAGATCGAATCTTGCATGCATTGAATCGGTTCGTGCTACCCGAGGGGCGCCTGCAAAGACTTGAGCCCTTTAAAGGCAAAACCGTTTCACCCGAGCGCGCCAACCTGCCGAGACCGACGGTATGGGTTGATTTTGCTCACACGGCAGACGCGCTTGAACAAGTCCTTCGCGCCCTTCGTCCCCTAGCCAATGCCTCGCAAGGACAGCTTATTGTTGTCTTTGGCTGCGGCGGTGACCGTGACGCGATCAAACGTCCTCTCATGGCGAAGGTGGCCCTTGCCGGCGCAAGCCAGGTTGTGATGACCTCCGACAATCCAAGAACCGAGGCGCCGGCAGAGATTGTTGAGCAGATGCTCGCGGGCCTTGAGGCCCACCAGAGATCGTATGTCATAGTCGAGCTTGATCGAAGGCTTGCCATTGCGAAGGCCATCGATCTCGCAGGCCCTGCCGATCATGTCCTTATTGCAGGTAAGGGTCACGAGACCTATCAGGATGTCCAGGGGGTACGACTTCCCTTCGATGATCGGCAGGTGGCCTTAACGTTTTTAGAAAGCTATCGGGCCTTGCCGAGCCTTCATATGATCTGCGATTGGCTTATGGCCGATGGCCTGTTGGTGCAAGATCCAGGCATTCAAAAGCTGGGCCCTTTGGGTGGAAGCCAGTCTTCTGAGGACTGGTCAAAGCCTCTGGGACCCATTGGAAGTGACAGCCGAGCACCATGCCGCCATGGCCTTTTTGTGGCGCTGAAGGGCGAGACCTTTGATGGCCATGATTTTGTTGCAAGCGCCCTTCGACAGGGCGCGCGTGCAGCGCTGGTGTCACAAGTCGATGGGCTGGTTCAAGAGCTTAATCAAGATGAACGGCATCGCCTTATTCATGTTCGTGATGTCCAGCAGGCACTTATATGCCTGGCCTCGCATTGGCGTCTCTGGTGGGCAGGGCCTTTGGCAGCTGTTCTTGGGTCTAATGGCAAAACAACCGTCAAGGAAATGACGAGCCTTGCCCTTGTTGAGGCCTTTGGTCAGGGCCATGTTCATGCAACCCATGGCAATTTAAACAATCACATTGGCTTGCCCATGACCTTGCTGGGGCTACGACCACGGCATCGAGTGGCCGTGGTTGAGATTGGAATGAACCACCCTAACGAGATCGAGGGACTAGCGCGCGCCACCGCCCCGACAGCCGTTGTAATTACCAATGCCCAGCGAGAGCACCAAGAGTTTATGCAGACCGTCGAGGCCTGCGCGAAAGAAAATGGTGCAGCCCTTGATTTTATTCAGCCCAAGGGATTTGCGGCCTTGCCCTGCGATCTTAACCATGAGCCCATCTGGGCCGGCAGCCTTCAGTCGCGTCCCGATGTTCAGCTCATTCGGTTTGGGCTGCAGGGCGCATCTGCAAGTCCCAGTGCCTGGGCCTCACACCCTTTAGGCCGTCCAAACCTCGAGCTTCGTGCAGTTGCAGAGCCCGGGCCAAGTCTTGCCGTAAGCCTTGTGCTGGAGCGCCACCAGGAACCCACACCCTTCGCCGCTGCTGACACCGAGACGCTCGGCCCGATTCGACTGCCTGCCATCGGCGAGCACTATGCTAGTAATGTTGCCGCTGCCGCGGGCCTGGCGTTAGCCATGGGCGTTACACCCAAAAATTTGCAACGTGGGCTTGTACGATTCAAGCCCGTGGCCGGACGGGGCAGGGTTCATCAGGTTCTCCCCAATGCCTGGCTTGTTGACGACAGCTACAACGCTAACCCCGACTCGGTGCTTGCTGCTATTAAAGCCCTCTCGGGACTTGAGGGCGCGAAACTTTTAGTTTTGGGAGACATGGGTGAGGTGGGCAATCAAGGCCCCGCCCTCCATCAAGAGGTTCTGCAAAAGGCCAGTCAGGCGGGTATTCATCAGATCTGGCTTCTTGGTGAGGCCATGACAACCGCAGGAGAGACGTTAGGAATCGGTCGAGGTTTCAGTGACCTTCCGTCTTTATCTCTAGCGTTGAGTGATTACTTCGTAAAGACGCCTACGGGGCTGCCTGTTTCAGGTACTCAGGTTCAGGGCCCACGTCAAACCGCATGGATTAAAGGCTCTCGCTTTATGCGGCTTGAACGGCTTGTTGACGGCGTTTTGAACCATCAGACCAAAGGCTATGCATGCTCCTATTAATTTTCCAGTCGCTCGATGAGCTCGTTCGGGGCCTAGGGGTCTTTGGCTACATTACGCTTCGAGCCGTTCTTGCAAGTCTTACCGCGCTCTTTATTGGGCTTTTCCTTGGCCCTCGAGTCATTCGCGGACTGTCTCGCTTGAAGATCGGTCAGTCTGTTCGTGATGACGGTCCTCAAACTCACCTCATTAAAGCGGGTACGCCAACCATGGGTGGGTCTTTAATACTGCTTTCCATTGGTGTTACCACCCTACTCTGGGCAGATCTGTCGAATCGGTTTGTCTGGGCTGCCCTCGCGGTGACCCTAGGCCTTGGGGCCGTTGGATGGGTGGATGACTACAAGAAGGTCGTTCATCGAAACCCCAAAGGCCTATCTGCAGGGGCTAAATTTTTCTGGCAGTCACTTATTGGTTTGGTGTCAGCCTTCTACCTTGCCTTTGCGGTCTCCGCATCGTCGGGTACAGAGGCCTGGGCCCTTTTTGAGCACTGGTGGTCCAATGGCTTTTTATTCACCCTACCTTCTCAGGCCGACCTCATAGTTCCCTTTTTAAAAAGCGTGGCCTATCCACTGGGCCTCTGGGGCTTTGTCATTCTTTCTTATTTGGTGATTGTGGGCTCGAGCAATGCTGTGAACTTGACCGATGGGCTTGATGGCCTTGCCATTATGCCCACCGTACTTATTGCGGGTGCGCTTGGTGTTTTTGCCTATGTAGCTGGCAATGCGGTCTTCTCTAAATACCTTCTGCTGCCTTTTATTGCAGGAGCAGGTGAGTTAACCGTTTTCTGTGCGGCATTGGTGGGTGCCGGTCTTGCATTCCTTTGGTTTAACGCTTACCCCGCACAGGTCTTTATGGGGGATGTTGGCGCCCTTGCCCTTGGCGGCGCACTTGGGGTTGTTGCCATTGTGGTGCGTCAAGAAATTATTCTTTTCATCATGGGGGGTGTCTTTGTTGTTGAGACCCTCTCTGTGATGTTGCAGGTGGCCTACTTCAAGTACACACGCTTTCGTTTCGGCGAGGGTCGACGCATTTTTCTTATGGCGCCGCTGCACCACCACTACGAGCAAAAAGGCTGGAAAGAAACCCAAGTGGTCGTTCGCTTTTGGATCATCACCATGATGCTCGTTCTTGCGGGCCTTGCAACCTTGAAGATTCGATAGGCCATGAAAGAGATGCAGAACGTTCAGTGGCCTTGCCCCGAAACGGGGTGGCAGGGTTTGCGTGTTCTTGTGGTGGGCGCCGGCAAGTCGGGCTGTGCTATGACCGACTGGCTGCAACGACGGGGCGCTGACGTGCTTGTGATCGACAGCCGCAGTCAGCAACCCACACCAGAGGGTTTTGTTGTGCAATGGCAAGTACCGACCCCCTTTTCAGCATCGCTGCTTGCCGATCGTCAGATGCTGGCGTTGTCTCCAGGCTTAACCCCACATCCCGAATGCCAAAGCCCCCTTATAGAGTTGTTGGATGCTGCAAAGGCTAGCGGGATATCGGTCGTGAGCGAACTAGATCTTTTTGACTGGGCCTTGAGTCATCTTGGTCGAATGGACAACAGTGCCAAGGATGAAGGCAAGACGCTTGCGCTTGACCGACCGCCTGTTGTTGCAGTCACTGGAACGAATGGCAAGACAACGACCGCGAGGCTTGCGGCACATTTACTCCGTGCAGCTGGAATGGACGTTCAAGAGGCTGGCAACCAGGGTCCATCGCTTCTTCAAGGATTGCTTGAGCGTGAGGCTGTGGCGCAATGGCCTCAGGTCTGGGTGGTCGAGCTTTCAAGCTTTCAGCTCGCGCTCGCTCATCGATTCGAGCCAACGGTCGCCACGGTTTTGAACATCAGTCAGGACCATCTCGATTGGCACCCTAGCATGCAAGACTACCTTGCAGCAAAGCTTCGTGTCTTTGGTATTGGCCAGTCAAGCCCTTGTGCAATGGTGGTCAATCGTGGGGAAGAGGAACTGCTTCAATTCATTGAGGCGTTGCGACCCAAGACCAAGCCGTGTCCCTTCGTGAGCTTTGGTATTGGCCCTGCCTCAAGTCACCGGCCTGGCTTTGGCCTTTTGCACCAGGGCATTGAATGGATTGCTCACTGGCCCGAAGACCCGGAATTGAAGCCACAGCGCCTTATGCCCAGTGAGGCTTTGCGAATTGCCGGCGGGCACAATAGCCTGAACGCTATGGCGGCATTGGGTCTTTCGATGCAGGTCTGTCCGGAGCTTGCTCCCATGCTCCACGCCTTAACCCAATACCAGGGCGAGCCGCACCGCATGCAGCGGGTTGCTGAGATCGAGTCGGTGGAGTTCATTAACGACAGCAAGGGCACGAATACAGGCGCGACCATGGCCGCACTTCGAGGTACGGCAGGACCTATTGCCGTCATTGTCGGTGGGGTGGGCAAGTCACAGGACTTCTCAGGACTGGTCAATCTTCTGTCGGAGCGTCGGGCCTATGTGGTCACCATCGGTGAGGCCGGTACAGAGATTGGTCAGGCCTGTCATCAGAAGGGCCTTCAGGTTCAGTCCGCCCAGAGCCTTGATGAGGCGGTTCATCAGGCCTGGCTCTGGGCCCGTGATTATTCGGTGCAAATGGACGCAAGGGTCATGGTGTTGTTATCCCCTGCTTGCGCAAGCTTTGACATGTTTGAAAACTATATTGATCGCGGACAGAAATTTGAAAAGGCCGTGATACAGCTTGCGGAGCAAGAAGGCCAGCCATGTTAAGCGCGGGAATGAATAACGTGCCCTTAACGCTCGATCGACGTTACATGGGTGTGGTGCTTGCCATGCTTATGACAGGCCTTGTTATGGTCTATTCGGCAAACCTGCCCCTACCAAGTAGCAATGCAGAAACAGTGATCTGGGCGCAGCTCAAAGGTCACCCGCTGCATGTTGTCTTGGGCCTTGTGGCTTTTGCCTTTGCATTTCGTATCTCTTCGGAACACCTGCATCGATACTCCGGCCTACTTTTTACCTTTGGCGTTGTACTTCTGCTAGTGGTTCTTGGCTTGAAGTTTATTGGTGGCGAATCTTTTATTCGCGACGGTGCGGTTCGAGCAATTCCCGTTGGCCCCCTTACATTTCAACCTTCCGAGCTTATGAAGCTTTTGGCCATTATTTTTGCATCGGCCTATGCTGTGCGCCGCTACGATCGCATGCGGGAAGATCTGCTGAAGGGCCTTGCACCCATCGGTCTCTTGATGGTGATCGTGACAAGCCTGCTCATGGCACAACCCGACCTTGGCACAACCGTGGTGATCACCGTGACGGTAGCCGCTGTTTTGTTACTGGGGGGAATGAGTCTTCGCGTTGTTATTCCCTTGGTCATTCTCCTGACTGCTTTTTTTGCTTTGGCCATCTACCTCACTCCCTTCCGAGTGGCCCGCATCATGTCCTATCTAACCCCCTGCGACCCAACCCATGCGCAGGCCGCTGGCTACCAGCTTTGTGGCGCCCTCATTGCATTCGGTCATGGAGGGCTTTTCGGTTCAGGCTTAGGCACGGGCGTGGCGAAGCTCGGCTATTTACCCCTACCTCACACGGACTTTATTTTTGCGGTGATTGGTGAGGAGCTTGGTTTTGTTGGGGTAACAGCCCTGTTACTTGGCTTTGCCTACCTGATTCGTTACTGCATTCAGGTTGGGCGCTTTGCCATGTCCCAAGAACGCCTTTTTGCTGGCCTCGTTGCCCAAGGTATTGGCGTTTGGATTGGGGTCCAGACCTTTATTCACTCGGGCGTAAACACCGGACTCTTACCCACCAAGGGTCTGACTCTGCCTTTAATTAGCTTCGGCGGCAGCTCCATGCTGGTTGTCTGCTTCGCCTTGGGTGTGGTGGGGCGTATTGATGCCGAAAACCGCGCCATGGCTCGAGGCCGACGAATTGGACCCCTAGGTCCCGCGGGAAGCGCTGCAAAAGCCGCGAAGGACAAATCTCGATGACAACCATGATTCGTGCCAATTCGTCGGGGCCGAATTGGCAGGGTCGTCGCGTTCTTATTGCTGCAGGTGGAACAGGCGGGCATATCTTTCCAGCGCTTGCTGTTGCGCAGGCCTTAGCGGCCTTCGGTGCAGAGCTTCATTGGGTGGGTAGTAATCGTGGGCTTGAGGCGCGTGTTGTGCGCGATGCGCACAAAATAGATTTAACCGAGTTGCGCTTTCAAGGCTTACGTGGCCGCGGACTCTCGGCCTTGTTAAGCCTACCTATCCGCCTGTTTGATGCCTTTCTGCAGTGCCGTTGCCTGGTTCGCGATTTTCGACCAAGTCTTGTTCTTGTCTTTGGGGGTTATGTCTCTTTTCCAGTGGGCATTGCGGCTTGGATGCAGCGCGTTCTGTTGATTGTTCATGAACAGAACGCAGTTATGGGAACGGCCAATCGCTGGCTTGCTCGCTTGGCCACACGCGTTCTGACAAGTTTTTCGCCAACTCGTTTTAGCCCCCCCTCTGCGATTTGTGTGGGCAATCCCGTGCGTCCCGAGTTGGTTACAAAGCGCACTGCATCTCCTCGGTCCCTCGGCCAGACTCAGCCTCTTCGTCTTTTGGTAATTGGCGGAAGCCTGGGTGCCCGAGCTTTAAATCAGGCCCTTCCGGGGGCCGTGGCTGCAAGTCGGACAAGCTGGCCTTATGGCATTACCGTGCGTCACCAAACGGGGCTTTCCGAGCATGCTGAGGTCAAGGTGCGTTATCAAGACCTTGGCCTAGGATCTGATCATGTTCAGGTGGGTGCCTTTATTGATGACATGGCAGAGGCCTATGCCTGGGCAGACTTGGTGGTTGCAAGGGCAGGCGCCTCAACGGTCTCTGAGCTGGCTGCCCTGGGTCTGCCGGCCCTTTTTGTGCCTCTCCCTAATGCGATCGATGATCATCAAACCGCCAATGCGCAGGCCATGGTCACGGCCAAAGCGGCCGTTTTAGTGAAGCAGACCCCCGAGCTTGTCTTAGACCTTGGTCGATGCTTAACGCAGCTTAACTTTGACAGCCTAAGGGCAATGACAGATCGGGCTCAAAGCCTGGCACAAGGCCCAAGCTCCCTTGAAAACTATCTTCAGGTCCTTGCCTCGCTCGATGACCTGAATCGGGTGGGGCCATGAAGCACAAGATTCAGACGCTGCATTTTGTGGGCATTGGTGGCTCGGGCATGTCGGGTATTGCCGAGGTTTTGCTTAACCAAGGCTACAGGGTCCAGGGCTCCGACCTCAGCGCATCAAGCACAACCCGTCGGCTTGAAGATCTTGGTGCGCGTATTTTTCAGGGGCATCAGGCGGAGCATATTCAGGGCGCCGATGTCGTCGTCATTTCAAGCGCTGTGAAGTCCGATAACCCTGAGCTTCGAGCGGCGCGCGCTCTAAAAACGCCTGTTGTTCCCCGCGCTCTTATGCTGGGCGAGTTAATGCGCATGAAGCAGGGTATTGCCATTGCAGGCACCCATGGAAAGACAACCACGACAAGTCTTGTCGCCTCATTGCTTGCCGAGGCGGGTCAAGACCCCACCTTCGTGATTGGTGGAAGGCTTAACAGCGCAGGTGCGAATGCCAGACTTGGTCTTGGTGATACCTTTGTCGCCGAGGCGGATGAATCGGACGGCTCTTTTCTGAACCTCATGCCTATGATGGCCGTCATTACCAATATTGACGCGGACCACATGGAGACCTACGACCATGACATGGCCAAGCTCAAGCAGGCCTTTATTACTTTTGTTCAGCGTCTGCCGTTTTACGGCACAGCTATTGTTTGCCTCGATGATCCGCAGGTTCGAGAAATTATTCCCTTTTTGTCTAGGCCGGTTCTTACTTACGGCATGTCAGAGGCGGCCGACCTGCGGGCCACTGAGGTTCAGGCATCGGGTACCGCCATGGAATTCCTGGTGCAGAGGGGTCAGGAACCTGCCTGGCCTGTACGCTTAAACCTGCCGGGCGAGCACAATGTTCGCAATGCTCTTGCGGCAATTGGCATTGGCCTTGAGCTTGGGCTGCCCGTAAAGGCCATGCAGTCTGCTCTTTCACAGTTTCGCGGTGTTGGTCGTCGTCTGCAGTCTTGGGGCTCGCTGACATTCGCCCATGGCCCATCCGAACTGATTGATGACTATGGCCATCATCCCGCAGAAATTCGTGCCACCCTGCAGGCTGTTCGTGGAGCTTATCCGGGCCGGCGGGTCATGCTCGTCTTTCAGCCCCATCGGTTTAGTCGCACTCGGGATCTCTTCGATGATTTTGTGAAGGTACTTGCCGAGCCCGATGGGCTTATTCTCACCGAAGTTTATGCGGCAGGTGAGCCCCCGATTGCACAGGCCGATGGCCGTGCTTTGGTGCGAGCCATTCGACAGCTTGGCCGAATTGAACCTGTCTTTGCGGCGGAGCTCCAGGAGCTGCCTGTCCTGCTTGATGATCTAGTGCAGCCAGGTGATGTGGTTCTTTGTATGGGGGCGGGCTCCATTGGTGGTCTTGCCCCGCAGCTTGCCGAGCGACTCGGCTCGGTCACAGGCGAGGCAGCCACATGAGTCGGGTTGCGGTTCTTATGGGTGGACACTCCGCGGAGCGAGAGATCTCTCTGCGCTCGGGTGAGGGCGTCTTGCGCGCCTTACTTGCTAAGGGCGTTGATGCATTTGCATTTGATCCTGCTGAACGCCCGCTGCACGACCTTGTTAAGGAGGGCGTAAACAAGGCCTTCATTTCCTTGCATGGACGTTACGGCGAGGATGGTTGTGTGCAAGGTGCACTTGAGCTTTTGGGCATTGCATACACAGGCTCAGGTGTTACGGCCTCAGCCCTCGCCATGGATAAGATCATGACAAAGCGCGTTTGGATGACCCATGGCATTCCGACTCCGGCTTTTGCCCAGGCCAGCGATGGCTCGACGGCCGAGCTTGTCAAGGCGCTCGGCCTTCCGCTGGCCGTAAAGCCCTCGCGCGAGGGCTCTTCGCTAGGCTTCACAAAAATTGAGTCTGAGTCTGAGCTTTACGAGGCCATAGCAAGAGCACGCCATTTCGATGATGAGGTTGTTATCGAGACATTTGTAACGGGACGAGAATTTACAGTGGCCTTGTTACAAGAGCCTGGGGGCTGTGCACGCGCGCTTGACGTGATTGAAATTATCGCGCCAAAGGGCAATTACGACTATCAGAACAAGTACTTTGGTGATGCCACGCGGTACGAATGCCCTGCGGCCATTTCGTCCGAGCTTGCAGACCTTATGAAAGCGCTAAGCTGCAAAGCCTTTAATGTGCTTGGCTGCGAGGGCTGGGCGAGGGTCGACATTCTTTGGGACGACAAGACGCCCAATGCGCAGCCACAGCTACTTGAACTCAATACCAGCCCAGGCATGACCGACCACTCTTTGGTCCCTATGGCGGCTCGTGAGTCGGGCCTTGGCTACGAAGACCTGGTTCTTGCGATTCTGAAGACGGCGCGTCTGAAGCAGACTGTTCATTGGCCGGTCGGCCAGGAGGTTCAGGCATGACCAGCATTGTGAGGCGCGCAATTCAGACGGTTTGGCACTCGCCACTGGCGATTAACCGTATGGCCGCAGGACTCGTCTGGCTTGCCTTGTTGTCGGGCCTTGCGGCTGTTGCTCTTTGGGTGGCGCGACAGCCTGCTTTTGCTTTGAAGTCTGTTCAGGTGGTCTCGCTTGGTTCCCCCATTTCCAACATAACCAAGTCTGACATTCGGCAGGCTATCGAGCAGGCGGGCCAGGGAACTGCTCTGACCACGCCCCTTCATGACCTTCGGGCTGTCCTAGAGGATCATGCTTGGGTGCGTCTGGTGTCGATGCGCCGCGTATGGCCCAACCGCCTTCTGGTCTGGGTCGAAGAGCATGAGCCTGTTGCTGTGTGGGCTGACGGTCAGCTCATTAATCGTTATGGAGAACTTTTTTCAGCAGAGGCGGATCTTGGTCAGGTTCAAGAGCGTCTGGGCTGTCGGATGGCGCGCCTCGTGGGCCCTGTGGGCAGTCATTTAAGGGTAATGGAGCGAGCGATTGGCTTACAAGACGAGCTTGATACGCACAAGCGGGTGTTGACGAGACTGGAGCTTACCGAGCAACTGTCCTGGAAGGCCGTTATTGATGGACGCCTTGTTGCTGAACTGGGCCGTGATCAGCTTCCAAGCAGTCCGCTTGAGCGACTTCAGGGTCTGCTTGTGCGATTGGAAAGTCTCGAAGCTTCTCTCGATAGCAAGTCCGGCCTGCAAAAGGTCGCGCTTGCCGATCTTCGCTATGCCAATGGCTTTGCCTTTCGAACCGTTTCTGCGAGTGCCTTGGGCTCCGGTGGTCAGATGCGTTCAAGTCCGAAGTCCGAAAGCTGCCTACCCATTGCCTCTTTATTTCATTTAGAAGGACCTGACGGCCATGCCCCGTGACCCCCAGAAAAATCTGCTGGTTGCCCTTGATATCGGCACATCAAAAATTGCGGTCGTTGTTGCGCAAATAGAACCCGACGACCGCATTCAGGTGGTTGGCCTGGGTCAGTGCGAGAGCGAGGGTTTAAAAAAGGGCGTGGTGGTGAATATTGATGCCACGGTTGCTTCAATACAAAAGGCGCTGGAAGAAGCCGAGCTTATGGCTGACTGTAAAATTGATGCAGTCTGGACGGGCATTGCAGGTAGCCACATTCGCAGTTTTAACTCCAGCGGAATGGTGGCCATTAAAGAGAAAGAGGTCACCCAGGCCGACGTAGATCGGGTCATTGAAACCGCTACTGCGGTCAGTATTCCTGCAGATCAACAAATCCTGCATGTGCTGCCGCAAGACTTCGTAATTGATGGACAGGAGGATGTTCGGCAGCCCCTTGGCATGAGTGGCGTGAGGCTTGAGGTGCGTGTTCATATTGTGACCGGTGCCGTTGCAGCAGCTCAGAATATTGTGAAGTGCATACGACGCTGTGGCCTTGAGGTGAGCGAGCTGATGCTTCAGCCCCTGGCTTCTAGCCATACCGTTTTAACCGAAGATGAAAAGGAGCTGGGTGTCGCTCTGGTGGACATGGGTGGTGGCACCACCGATATCGCCATTTTCTCGGGTGGCGCCATTCGGCATACCGCGGTCATTCCAATTGCTGGGGATCAAATTACCAACGACATTGCAATGGCCTTGCGTACGCCAACCCATGAGGCAGAAGACATAAAACAGCGTTACGCAGTCGCCAAGCAGGCGCTCGCAGATTCCTCTGCAAGCTTCGAGGTGCCGGGCCTCGGTGATCGCGCGCCACGACAACTCTCGCATCAGTCGCTTGCAGCCGTGGTCGAACCCCGCGTTGAAGAACTCTTCTCTCTGGTGGCCCAGGTCATTCGTGAAAGTGGCTACGAGGAACTTTTGTCATCGGGCATCGTGCTTACCGGCGGAACCGCTCAGATACCTGGAATGGTCGAGCTTGGTGAAGATGTCTTTTTAAAACAAGTTCGTGTGGCACGTCCGGCTTATTCGGGCAGCCTTGCGGACCTTGTCTGCAGCCCCCGCTATTCCACTGCCCTAGGGTTGCTTGAAGAGGCACGTCGGCAGTGGTTACGCGGTGGCGTGGTGTCGAGGCAGACGGGTGGTTTCCGTGACACCTGGCAGCGCATGAAGTCATGGTTTGTTGGGAATTTCTAAATTAAGAAGCGAAGGAGAGACGTATGTCATTTGAAATGCTTGAAACAGAAACCGCTGGCACGGTGATTAAGGTTGTCGGCGTGGGCGGTGCCGGCGGCAATGCCGTCTCCCACATGATTCGTCGGGGCGTTCAGGGTGTGGAGTTCATCTTTGCCAATACCGATGCGCAGAGTCTGGCGAAGTCGAAGGCGGGCATGGCACTGCAACTAGGCAGCTCCGGACTGGGCGCTGGTGCAAAGCCAGAGGCAGGCCGTGCGGCGGCCGAGTCGGACAAGGCGCGTATTGCAGAGGCCCTAGATGGCGCACATATGGTTTTCATCACCGCAGGCATGGGTGGCGGAACGGGAACGGGCGCGGCGCCTGTTGTGGCCGAGGTAGCCAAGGACAAGGGGGCGTTAACAGTGGCCGTTGTTACCAAGCCTTTCTCATTTGAAGGCGGCAAGCGTATGAGCGCCGCCCAGCAGGGCCTTGAAGAGCTTCAAGGCAAGGTGGACTGCCTGATTGTCATTCTTAACGAGAAGCTTGAAGAGGTTTTGGGTGATGAAATTACCCAGCTTGAAGCTTTTGCTGCGGCAGATGATGTTCTCAACAATGCCGTCGCGGGCATTGCTGAAATTATCAACGTTGAAGGCCTGGTTAATGTGGACTTCGAAGATGTGAAGACGGTAATGGGCGAGCAGGGCAAGGCCATGATGGGTACGGCCACTGCTAGTGGACCCGACCGGGCTCGCATTGCTGCTGAGCAGGCCGTTCGCAGCCCTCTGCTCGAAGGGGTCGACCTTTCCGGTGCACGCGGCATTCTTGTGAACATTACGGCCAATGGTTCTTTGAAACTCAAAGAAACCAAGCTCGCCATGGAGACCATTCGCAACTTCGCGGCCGAAGACGCCACGATTATTTTTGGTACGGTGCACGATGAGTCCATGTCAGACAATCTGCGTGTCACGGTGGTGGCAACAGGCCTTGGCCGCGCCGTTCAGCGGCCTAAGCTGGTAGCCCCTATGAAGGTGCCTGTCTATCGCACCGGAACCGACGATGCCGCAGGTGCCCGGGCCGATGCCAACCATTACGAGACCGATGACGCTTCGCAAGAGGCAGCGGCTAATAGTTACGCGGGCTACGAAGCACCTGCCATCTGGCGACAGCCGCCCCGAAGTGAGGCGGCCGCGCGCGTGCTTGCCCTTGAAGAGGGCGGCATGGACCGGTTGGACATTCCTGCTTTCCTTCGTAAGCAGGCTGACTAAATACTGGTTTACTCTTACGCTTCTTAGATGCAACCCGTGCCTTGGCTACTGCCTGGCTGAGGCACCCCTCTTTTTGGAGAAAAACCATGGCGATTCAAGTGGGGCAGGCACTGCCCAATGTCACGCTTTACGAGTTTATTGAAGAAGAAACCCCAGGTTGTGCGGTCGGACCCAACGCTTTTCAGGTGGCCGATATGGTCAAGGGGAAGACCATCATTATTTTTGGTCTTCCAGGAGCCTACACCCCAACCTGTTCCGCCAAGCACGTGCCGGGCTACGTTCAGCATATTGACGCTCTGAAGGCCAAGGGTGTGGATGAGGTCTGGTGCGTATCCGTAAATGACGCCTTTGTGATGGGGTCCTGGGGCAGGGAGCAGGGCACCAAGGGCAAGGTCCGTATGCTTGGTGATGGTAACGCGGAATTCTCGAAGGCGGTTGACCTTACACTTGACCTTACCGGCCGCGGTATGGGCATTCGCTCCAATCGCTATGCCATGCTTGTTAAGGACGGTGTGGTCAAGGCACTTCATATTGAAGAGCCCGGCAAGTTTGAGGTGAGCAGCGCCGAGACCATGCTCGCCGTCCTTTAATTTTTGAGCCTTCGCTTTTCCTCGTGTTACGCCAGCGCACCCTGGGCCGCCCGGTGGCCGTCCAAGGTATCGGTCTGCACAGCGGTGCCCCTGTTGAGTTAAGTCTAGAGCCTGCCCCGGCAGATTCGGGCATTGTCTTTTGCCGAACCGATCTGCCATCCCCTAATCGTGTGATAAGCCATGCAGCGGCGGTCGGTGACACGCAGATGGCGTCCACTTTGTCGAGTGGCTCGGTGCGCGTGGCGACCGTTGAGCACCTTATGTCAGCCTTGTCTGGCCTTGGTATTGATAACGCATTGGTGGGGGTTAATGCGGCCGAGATTCCAATTATGGATGGCAGTGCTGCAAGTTTCGTTTACCTCATTCACTCCGCTGGCATCGCCGAGCAAGACCAGCCCAAGCGCTTCGTCGAGGTCACCGCCCCCATTGAAGCCCGTGATGGTGAGAAATATGCGCGTCTCGAACCTTACTTTGGTTTTCGACTCTCTTTCTCAATTGACTTTCAGCACCCGGCGATTGATCGGACGGGCCAAAAGGTTGAGCTCGACTTTGCCAAAACGTCCTTCTTGGATGAAATTGCCCGCGCCCGCACTTTCGGCTTTATGCGTGATGTCGATCGCCTACGTGCAAAAGGCCTTGCGCAGGGTGGCAGCCTTCGTAACGCCATCGTTATGGACGACCGCCGAATCTTAAACAAAGGGGGTCTTCGCCAGGCCAATGAATTCGCGATGCATAAGGCGCTTGATGCCATAGGCGATCTTTATTTGTTGGGCCGTCCGTTATTAGCCCACTACTCCGCGTACAAGTCGGGTCACGGACTAAACAATCAACTTTTGCGTGCCTTGTCTGAGCAGACGAACGCCTGGCGTGAGCGGGTCTTCGATCGGCTTAGTGATGCCCCTGCCGCTTGGGCACGTCAATGGTCTTGGCAATAAAATGCACGTAGTCTTTGACACGCCTGCTCGGGAGGGCGCGGCCGGGGGCTTAGGCTGCGTCCGGCGGTTGGCGCCACATTAAGAGCAATTGGCATGCCCACCCGAATTCGAACCGACTGGAAACCTTTTTGTTCAAGTCTCACTTTTTCGGTCAGGCTCGGCAGAAAAAGTCGAAGGCGCGACTGCGCGGCATGGTGAGAAACCACGAGCAAGAGCACAGTTCCACGAATACCTTTGGCGGGGTTGTCACGTTGAACCGAGACAATCAGGCGGTCCAGGGCTGGCTGGCCTATCGCTGTTAGTAGGTTGAATGCCATCGTTCGGAGTGCCTGGCGCTCTGCAAGGCTTCGGTGAATGTCCAAGGAACAAGTGGCAAGCTGGGCCAGGTCGCGAAACGGTGTCGACATGCGGCTCATGCTACCCTAAGCGGCTTATGATTTCGCGATTACTGTCCTCCATTTTTGGAAGTCGCAACGACCGGCTCTTAAAAAAATACCAGGCCCGCGTGGAGGCTATTAATGCCCTTGAACCTGCAATGCAGGCCCTGTCCAACGAGCAACTTGCCGCCAAGACCTCTGAATTTCGCCAGCAAATGGGCAAGGGCACGAAACTTGACGAACTTCTTGTTCCTGCCTTTGCAGTCTGTCGCGAGGCCGGGCGGCGCGTTCTGGGAATGCGCCATTTCGACGTCCAGCTGATCGGCGGTATGGTCATGCATGAGGGCAAGATTTCTGAAATGCGTACCGGCGAGGGAAAAACGCTGGTTGCAACCCTAGCGGCTTATTTGAACGCCCTTGAAGACAAGGGTGTCCATGTCGTTACCGTGAACGACTACCTTGCTGAGCGCGATGCCCAATGGATGGGTCGGCTTTATTCGGCCCTTGGTCTTACAACGGGTATTAACCTTTCCCAACTCGACCACGATGCCAAACAGGCTGCCTATGCCTGCGACATCACCTACGGCACGAATAACGAGTTTGGCTTCGATTACCTGCGCGACAACATGGTCTCCGATAGGGCCAACCGTGTGCAGCGTGGATTGAACTACGCCATTGTTGACGAGGTGGATTCCATCCTTATTGATGAAGCTCGAACACCGCTCATTATCTCGGGCCATGCCGATGACTCGCCCGACCTCTACGTCAAGCTCAATAGCCTGCCTGCCCAACTCAACCGTCAGCCCCTTGAAGACGGTCCGGGTGATTACTTCTTGGATGAAAAAGGCAGGCAAGTTAATTTGTCCGATTCGGGCTTTGAAAAGGCCGAGCAACTCCTCTCTCAGATGGGCCTCCTACCCCAGGGATCAAGCCTTTACGACTCGGCAAACATTGGTCTTTTGCATCACCTAATGGCTGCTCTTCGGGCCCACACGCTGTATTTTCGTGATCAGCAGTACGTGGTTCAGAACGGCAAGGTTGTCATTGTTGATGAATTCACGGGCCGGCTTATGGCCGGGCGACGTTGGTCCGATGGTCTGCATCAGGCGGTTGAGGCTAAAGAGGGGGTGGCCATTGAGCCTGAAAATCAAACCCTCGCCTCCATTACTTTTCAAAATTATTTCCGCATATACCGCAAGCTTGGTGGCATGACGGGAACGGCTGACACCGAGGCCTTCGAGTTCCAACAAATTTATAGCCTTGAAACGGTAATTGTCCCCACACACCTGCCCATGGTTCGAAAAGACCTGCAAGACCAGATTTTTCGAACCCTCGAAGAAAAATTCGAGGTCATTGTGGCCGACATTCAGAATAGGCATGCCAAAGGCCAGCCTATTCTTGTGGGTACAACCTCCATCGAGAATTCAGAACTGCTTTCTGCCGCCCTTCAGAAGGCTGGGCTTGATCATCAGGTCCTCAATGCCAAGCAGCACGAGCGTGAGGCGCAAATTGTGGCTCAGGCGGGGCGCCCTGGCATGATCACCATTGCGACGAATATGGCGGGTCGTGGAACTGATATCGTTCTTGGTGGGAATGTTGAGAAACAGACCGAGGCACTTGAACAAGACGGCACACTCGACCCTGCCCTTCGGGAGCAGCAAGCAGACAAGCTGAGGTTTGAGTGGCAGTCCTTGCACGATCAGGTCATTGCGGCAGGCGGCCTTCACATTATTGGTACCGAGCGTCATGAATCGCGGCGCATCGACAACCAGTTACGAGGCCGAGCCGGCCGCCAGGGTGACCCTGGGTCCTCTAGGTTTTATTTGGCCATGGACGATCCTTTGCTGCGTATTTTCGCGGGTGATCGCATGAAGACCATCATGGATAAGCTGGGCGTACCGCGTGGAGAGCCCATTGAGGCTGGCATGGTCTCGCGCTCTATTGAAAGTGCCCAGCGCAAAGTTGAGAACCGTAATTTCGATATCCGTAAGCAGCTCTTGGAATACGACAACGTGGCCAACGAGCAGCGTCAAATTATTTACTCGCAGCGCAACGAGGTGCTCGAAGCCGATGACCCCACCGAGCTCGTGACGGGGCTTCGCGCGGGAGCGGTCGAGGCATTGGTTCGGCGTTATGTTCCTGTCAACAGCATTGAAGAGCAGTGGGAGCTCGAACCTTTGCAAGACGAGCTTGCCCAGCAGTTTGGCCTTGTGCTTGATCTCAAAAAACTCGTTGACGAGCAAGACGAACTTGACGATCAAGGCCTTGCCGATCTGGCCGTGCAGGCAGCGAATGCAGCCTATGAGGCCAAATGGAAACAGCTTGGTCGAGAGCCATTCATTGACTTTGAACGTTCCATCATTATTCAGACCGTCGATCAGAGTTGGCGCGAGCATCTGGCTGCGCTCGATCATCTTCGTCAGGGCATTCATCTGCGCGGGTATGCACAGAAGGACCCCAAGCAGGAATACAAGCGCGAGTCCTTTGCACTCTTTGAGCAACTTCTCGAGAGGGTGCGTGATTCGGTGACTCGCGTTCTCATGAACGTTCAGGTTCAGTCACAGGAAGAGGCCGAGGAGGCCGCGCGCCTTGCTAAGGAACGTGCATTGGCCTTTGCCCAGGCGGCAAACCCAAGCCATGCCGAGTTCAACCCTCAGGCCTCTTTCTCGGCGGAAGACCCCGAGGCTTTGGCGTTCACTGCTCAGGGTTTGGCTGGCGGCGCAGCCGCCCAGCCAGTTGATCAGTCGGCCGACGCGATGACGGGTTCAGCCTTTAATGAACAGGCACAAACCGTTCGGCGGGAGATGCCGAAAGTGGGGCGTAACGAACCCTGCCCTTGTGGTTCGGGAAAGAAGTTTAAACACTGCCACGGGGCGCTTGTCTAAGTTCCGTTTTTCATCACACCCTGGTTATGCCCGTTAATCTCCCCCTTTCTAAGGCTGAAGATCTTTTAGCAATCGAAGGGCTCAGGCTAGCCTCGGTCAGTGCAGGCATTCGAAAAGCCAGTCGCCTGGACATGCTTTTGGTTCAGTTTGATGCGGGTACAACCATGGCGGGTGTCTTCACTCAAAACGCTTTTTGTGCTGCCCCTGTTGTCCTTTGCCGCCAGCACCTTCTTGCTGAGCCCTTGGCTTGGCTTGTAAATACCGGTTGCGCCAATGCGGGCACCGGAGAGCAGGGCATGGCTAATGCCCGTCAGTCCTGTCAGTGGCTTGCCGCAGAGCTTGGCATTCGGGAAGACCAGGTTTTACCTTTTTCAACGGGGGTCATCCTTGAGCATCTGCCCATGCAGAAAATGGAAACAGGTATTCGTAAGGCGGCGGTGGCCCTCAATCAAGGCGAAGAGGTTGCTGCAGCCACCGGCTGGATTGATGCCGCCCAGGCCATCATGACCACAGACACCCAGCCGAAGGCGGCCTCGCGGCAAATTCGTCTTAAAGGCAAAGAGATTGGACTCACAGGTATCTCGAAAGGTGCGGGCATGATTCGCCCCAACATGGCCACCATGCTGGGCTTTCTTGCTACCGATGTCGGCCTAGCAAAGGCCGACCTTCAGGCCCTTATGGCAAAGGCCACCGACCTGTCCTTCAACTCCATTACTGTTGACGGCGACACCTCCACCAACGACTCCTTCGTCTGCGCCGCCACGGGCGCAAAGGGTATTCAGCTTACTGCGCAGGACGCCGATTGGCCGGTCTTTGAGCAGGCTTTTATTGAGCTTTGCCAAGAGCTGGCCCAGGCCATTGTTAGGGATGGCGAGGGAGCAACCAAGTTCATAACCATTGATGTTCAAGGCGCTAAAAGTAGCTACGAAGCAAGACAAGTCGCCTATGCCATTGGCCATTCACCTTTGGTTAAGACAGCATTTTTTGCAAGTGATCCAAACCTAGGCCGTATTCTTGCTGCAATTGGCTACAGCGGAGTACCGGGGCTTGATGTGAATAGCGTTGAGCTTTTCATCAATGGCCTTTTGGTGGCTCAGGCCGGTGGGCGCGCCGCCTCTTACACCGAGGAGGCCGGCAAGTTGGCGATGGCCGGGGCAGAAATCACCATTAGCATTCAGTTGCATCGCGGATCTCATCAGGCCAAGGTCTGGACATGTGATCTCTCTCACGATTACGTATCAATCAATGCCGACTACCGATCCTAACGCCTCCTTGCAGTCACTGATTCGAAAGCTTGATGCCCTCCTGCCCGAGCCCCCGGCCCAGGTGCAGTTCGACCATCAGATTGCCTTTCGATGGGTTCGACGAGCAAGTCTCTTGGGCTCCATGGGCTACCTCCAGCCCGTGGGCCCTTTTGCTCGCATTGCCTTAGAGGACCTTCTGCATGTTGGGTCTCAGCTTGAGCGTTGTGTCAACAACACCCGTCGCTTTGTGCAGGGCTTACCTGCTAACAACGTGCTACTAACAGGCGCCCGTGGTACTGGGAAATCGTCGATGGTTCGCGCCTGCCTGACGGAATTTGCCGAACAGGGATTAAGGCTTATTGAAGTCGACAAAGCCGATCTTGTGGATTTGCCTCAGATCGCCGAGCTTGTTGCAGACCAGCCGCAAAAATTTATCGTTTTTTGCGATGACCTTTCGTTTGAATCCGGTGAACCCGGCTACAAGGCACTTAAGACGGTTCTTGACGGCGGACTTGCCGCTCAGGCGTCGAACCTCTTGGTCTATGCCACTTCAAACCGTAGGCACCTTATGCCCGAGTCCATGAAGGACAACCTGGGCACGCAGTACGACTCCAATGGTGAGATTCATCCCGCCGAGGCTGTTGAAGAGAAAATTGCTCTCTCTGAGCGGTTTGGTCTGTGGTTGTCTTTTCATAGCTTTAATCAGAACAATTACCTGGATATCGTCGCGCACTGGCTGCAGGTTTACGGTCTTGGAGGCGATGAGTTCTTTGAGCAGGCGCGACAACCGGCCCTGCAATGGGCCCTGGAACGCGGCTCGCGCTCGGGACGCATTGCCCTTGCCTTTGCCAAAGACTGGGCGGCCAGTCATCAGGCGTCGTAATTGTCCGATTCAGTCGTTCGTACAGAGGTTGCGGTTGGTCTTATCCAAAATGACCTGGGTCAGTTTCTTATGGCCAGCCGACCTGCAGGCAAGGTTTACGCGGGCTGGTGGGAGTTTTCGGGTGGCAAATGCGAGCCCGGCGAGTCGGCAAGCCAGGCGCTTGCACGTGAATTGCGGGAGGAGCTAGGCCTTGAGGCGGTTCATGCCGAGCCCTTCGACTCCATCACTTATGACTACAGCCATGCCCATGTGCTCTTGCAGTTCTTTAAAGTGAGCCGCTGGAGGCCGGTTTCGTCTGAAAAGGGTATTCAAGCCCGAGAGGGCCAGCAGCTTGTCTGGATTTATCCGCGAGGACCTCTACCTTTCCCAATCCTCCCTGCAAGTTTGCCAATTATTCAAGCTTTGGCGAACTGAAATTGATGGGTCTATCGTGCTAGAAGTCGCAGAGCGTAAGTGCGAAGTCGACTCGGTTTTCGATGGCTTTGGGGCGAAGTTGCTCGTCCAGTGATCGGAATCGAACAGCCACAACATACTTGTTGGCACTAACCTCGCAGACCAGCTCGGGGTCTCGCGGAATTCGAACGCGAATGAGCCGGGCAAGCCTTCCTTCAGGATTGAGCTCGAAGACACCCTGGTTCGCCTGATAGTTGGCTGGCTCTGCTCCATCACGCAGAATGCGCAGGCAGAGCGAGGTTGCGTCCATAAGTGGAGAAAGCGGTGCAATCCATGCCTCAAGTGATGCCTTGCGAACCTGAACGGGGCGATGCAGCCAGACGAAATAGCTGGGAAGGTCAAAGGGGCAGCTTCCTGCAGGAATACCAACTCGGCCTTTGAGGCCCTGAAGAAACTCAAATTCAGCCAGGTGGGGGCCAAGCCTTACCGGCACTTCGGTAAGGTTGGCGTGTGCAACGCTAATTTCATCGAGTATTTCGCGCAGCCGGTCGTTGGAGACGCCCGGTTGGTCAATAAACCGGTTAAGCTGCGCGCGCTGCCGGTCAAGCTCTTGCAACAACTCGTTCTTAATATCGCCGCGGCTCGACAGCAGCTCATAAAGTTCAAACAGAGCATGCAGGCAGGACTCGTGCTCGAACTGCGAGCTTCTCTCGGAAAAATAACGGACACGTCGGGTGATGCAGTCGACCCGCATGAGGATTCGAATGCGTTCGTTGCAGGGAAACTCAAAAATACGATCGCCGCTGTTAATGGCATCGTCCAGACAACCCGCCGTTTCGTCGGCCTGCAAAGGGGTCGTATCTGCGGATGAACCAGCTGAGTCGGACATAACCCTCATTATGGCCGATCAGCCATCGGTTTGCTTTGGGCAAAACGCATTGCGCATGGAGTTCGCTTCTTGTACGTCTTGCATCAGGTCAGAATGCAGGGTTCTTACCCGACCGATTAAATCGGTCGGATCGGAATTGTTATGAATGACATGGTCTGCAAGCGCAAGCCTTTGCATGGGGCTGGCCTGAGCGGCAAGGATCCCGTCCAGGGTAGCCTCCGGCATGGGCGTTCTCTTCAACACCCTTGCTCTTTGGTTGTGTTCACTAACATCCACGACCATAATCCGCCAGACCCAGTCGGGCCGAGGCTTACCGGTGTAGGTCTCTGCCCAGAGGGGAACAACATAGAGGCAATAAGGTCCGACCGCCCGATCAAGTCGCTTTCGGGCCTCTAACTGAACCATTGGATGAAGAACAGCCTCCAAGCGTTTGCGCAGATCGGGGTTGGCGAAGACCCGTTGCCGAGCTTTGGCGCGGTCAAGGCCGGCATCGCAAGATACGAGGTCTTCCCCGAAGAGCTCTTGAAGTGGAAACAGCGCCGCACCCTCTGGCCCGGTGAGTTCATGGACGATGGCATCGGCATCTACCACCGAAATACCAAGACCTTTGAAGCAGTCGGCCACAGTTGATTTTCCTGACCCAATGCCACCGGTGAGGACAACCACCGGGCAGGACTGAGTGGCATTCATAGGCCTGGGCCAGCAGCCATTGGCGCAAAGGGTGCAACAGCCATCGCGGCCAGGCAAAGTGCAGGCCCGAAGGGAAGTGCGGTGGACAGTCGCCAGCCCCGACGCAAAGACCCCCAGACAGCCAGGGACAACATACCAAGACTGGCAAAGACCAGGACAAAGGCAAGGCTTGAAAAACCCAGCCAGCAACCGATGGCCGCAAGAAGGGCGAAGTCTCCTCGTCCCATGCTTGGCTCCATGGAGGCATTTGCAGGAAGTCGTGAGCGACGTCGTCGGTCCGTAAACTGTGCCAAGGCCCATGGCAGCAAATAACCCACAAGACTCCCCGCCATTGCCTCGGTGAGTCCCACCGTGATATTGGCCACAGCGAGGCAAAGCCCCAGGACTATAAGGCCCCCGGTTAGTCGATCGGGAAGCAGGCGGCTGCGCAGATCGATCATGGCGGCAAGACTAAGTGTCCCGGCGAAAAATCCCATCGCCACAGCCTGGGCAGGGCCAAGCCTTTCACCGAAAACCATGGTAAACACAAGGTAAGCAACAAGACCTAGCCCCTGCCACGGACGGTAACGAGCCAATACAAGCCGCGCTCGCCGCGCTTTTAGCCAGTGCCGCATTTCTTTACCCACAAACCAGCGGCCCACCTCAAAGCCCAGAATGCAACTAAGCCCACCGGCCAGGGCTTGAAGGAGCAACTCCATTGGCAGGCTTATAAGCTCAGGGTCTATCCACATCAGGCGTGCTCGCTTTTTTCAGCATGCTGCGAATCACCTTCTTCCTCATCGGCGGACTCTTTCGATGACTCAACCAGTGGGCGCTGAATCTTCACACGTCGAATCACCCGGCCTTGAACCTGCAGGATTTCGAGCGGCACATGACCCACTTTAAGGCTGACATTGGCTTCGGGTATGTCTTGAAGTGCCTCAAGAATGAGCCCATTTAAAGTTTTGGCAGAGTCCAAGGGCAGGGAGAGCCCAAGCCCGCGATTGAGCTCCCGCAGACTGCTCATACCATCCACCACGGCTGTACCGTCATCTTCCCATTGAAGGGTCCGCCGAACGCGCGGACCCTGGGTTGAAAATTCGCCCACCAGTTCCTCAACAATGTCCTGAAGGGTAACGAGTCCTTCGACCTCGCCATACTCGTCGACCACAATGGCAAGCCTCTGTCGTTTGCCCTGAAAAAATTGCATCTGTGTGTAGAGCTGTGTACCGCTTGGGACGAAGTAGGCAGGCTGCACGGCCTGCTCGATCATTTCCTTGCGAAATCCCTCCTCCTTAGCCACAAGCGCCAGGGCCTTACGAACATGCAAAATCCCGATGACCTGGTTGAGTTCTCCCCGATAGACCGGAAGCTTGTTGTGAAAACAGGTTGAAATCTGATCAATAAGCGAAGTCTCGTCATCCTCGAGGTCTAGCGCCTCAATGCGACCCCTGGGTACCATTACATCGTCAACACGCAAGTCTTCAAGGTCGAAGAGGTTCAAAAGAATTTTTCGGTGCTGGCTTGGAATAAAGCCCGAGGACTCAAGCACCGCAGAGCGTAGTTCTTCGGTCGTAAGCCCAGAGCCTTTGTCGTTTTGAGATTTTAGGCGTAGAAGGTTCAGCAAGAAGCTGACGAGGCGATTGACCACCGCCACCAACGGGCGCGTGATCCAGACCAGCGGACCCAGCCCGAAGCTTGCGCCCATAGCAATGGTCTCAGGCCGATTGGCGGCAACCACCTTCGGAATGATTTCGGCAAAAACAATAAGTAAGGCCGCCGCAATGCCGGTGGCAATAGCCAGTACCTCATCGTTATTGCCAAAGGCTTGGATTGCAAAGGCCGTAATGAGGGCTGTAAGTGCCGCATTGACAATATTGTTGCCAATAAGAATCGTGGCTAAGAGTTGATTGGTGTGGCTAAGCAGCTTTAAAACCTGCTTAGCACTTCGCCGACCCTTTCCCGCCAGATGCCGCATTCGGTAGCGGTTGACGGCCATAAGGCTTGTCTCGGACATCGAGAAAAAGGCAGAGGCAAGAAGCAGTCCGAGCAGGGCAAGGGCCTGCGCCCATATGGGTAGGTCGCTCAAAGATTCCTAGAAATAGAAACGAGACAAAGCAAGTTTAACGCGGATGCTGGTCGGGGTGAGAGGATTCGAACCTCCGACTCCTGCGTCCCGAACGCAGTACTCTACCAGGCTGAGCTACACCCCGAGGCGTGTCTGGGACAGTGAGGAACTACGACCGCCGCAAGACCACAAAACGAAGCAAGTCTAGCAGGGAAGTGCGGTAGACGGATTGCTCAATTGAGGCAAGGGCTTGCTGCCCAAGTTGGGCCTCGCGCTCGGCCGCCGCCTGGGTGTACTGAAGGGCTCCGGCGGACTGAACACACTGAATAACAGGCCCAAGATTGGCCTGTTCGGGTTCTTCAATGGCCCGACGCACCAGTTTCTGCTCATGTGGGCGGCCATGCTGCAAAAGGTAAATAAGTGGAAGTGTGGGCTTGCCTTCACGAAGATCGTCACCAAGCCTTTTCCCAAGATCATCCTCAGAGCCTGCGTAATCTAAAAGATCGTCCGTTAACTGAAAAGCGGTGCCTAGGTGACGTCCATAGGCACCAAAAGCCTCGACGACTTTCGTGGGAGCGCCATGAAAGACAGCGGGAAGACTTGCAGCCGCTTCAAAAAGTTTGGCGGTCTTGTAGCGAATGACCTGAAGATAGCCTGCCTCATCCACCTCGGGGTTTTGGCAGTTCATAAGCTGAAGAACCTCGCCTTCGGCAATGATGTTTGTTGCCTCTGCAAGCACGGCCATAACCGGCATGGAGCCAATTTCGACCATCATTTGGAAAGCGCGTGAATACAAAAAATCTCCGACCAGAATACTGGGGGCATTTCCAAAAACCGCATTGGCTGTCTCACGTGAGCGGCGCAGACCGGACTCATCCACCACATCGTCATGCAGGAGAGTGGCGGTGTGAATGAATTCAATAATGGCCGCAAGCTCGGCCATGGGGGGCTTGGACGTCGTTGACGGTTCGTCGCCCAGGGCTTTGCTACAAAGCAGAAGCAGGGCCGGGCGCATGCGCTTACCGCCTGCTTCAATGATGTAACGAGCCACCTGCTCGACCAGCACCACCTCGCTGGCCAGCCGCCTCTGTATTACCTCACCGACCTCCTGCATACCCGACTTAACAAGTAAGAGCGCCTGACTGTAGGCGTCGATGGCAGGGGCTGATGGACTTAAGGACACTATTTCATTATGCCCGAGCAGTTGGTCTGCCCCAGCCTCGGGCCATCGATGTCCGTCGCAGGGGCCTTGATCAAAAGCTTAAAAAGAGCCATACTTTCCGGCTATTCTTTTAATACCCTTTTTCAAAAAGCGAGAAGGCAATGAGTGCCGCGAATCAAATTGATGTTGCATATGCGGTTGTGCGTACCGGAGGAAAACAATACCGAGTCTCGGTCGGCCAGACCCTGAAGGTTGAATCTTTGGTTGCCGACGTTGGTAGTGAACTGGTTTTGTCCGAGGTTTTGGCCCTTGGACACGGCGCTCAGCTCGATATCGGACGCCCGCTACTGCAGGGCGCAAGCGTGAAGGCCCGGGTTGTTTCTCACGGCCGCGGCGACAAAATTCGTATTTTCAAACATCGTCGGCGTAAGCACTATGCCAAAACGCAAGGCCATCGCCAGAACTACACAGAAATTGCGGTCGAATCTCTGGTTCGCCCAGACGGCAGCCAAATTTAAGGAGATCTAGTTAATGGCACAGAAAAAAGGTGGTGGCTCAACACGAAATGGCCGCGATTCAGAAGCCAAACGGCTGGGTGTAAAGCGCTTTGGAGGCGAGATTATTAGCGCCGGAAGTATCATTGTGCGCCAGCGTGGCACGAAGTTTCATGCGGGTGAAAACGTTGGCATGGGAAAAGATCATACCCTTTTTGCTTTGGTGAACGGCCGAGTTCAATTCTCGGTGAACGGTCCTTTGCAAAAGTCTACGGTGTCTATTATTCAGTCCGAGGCCTAGTTTCACCCAACCCCGAGCTTGAATGGCGTGGGGTTGTTTTCTGTCCGGTGGCTTCCGGGGTTCCATCCAAACATCCATAGAACCCTGCACCCATGAAATTCATCGATGAGGCCTTTGTAGAACTTCACGCGGGCAAGGGCGGTAATGGCGTTGCTGCCTTTCGTCGAGAGAAATTTATACCTAAGGGCGGACCCAGCGGTGGTGATGGTGGCAAGGGCGGCTCCATCTGGGCCATTGCCGACGAAAACATCAACACGCTCATTCATTTTCGATACGCCCGAATCCATAGGGCCCGGAATGGCGAGCAGGGCCAGGGCTCCGATCGTTACGGAGCAGGTGCTCCAGACGTAGAACTCAAAATGCCTGTGGGCACCATGGTCTTTGACGCAGAGACTAACGATCTTCTTTTCGACCTCTCTGCGCACGGTGAACGGGTTTTGCTTGCCAGGGGTGGCGACGGTGGCCTTGGAAACCTACACTTCAAATCAAGTACCAATCGAGCCCCCCGTCAGTGCACACCCGGCTGGCCTGGCGAATCCCGTAGGCTTCGGCTTGAGCTTAAGCTACTTGCCGATGTCGGATTACTCGGCCTTCCTAACGCGGGCAAATCCACTCTTATTGCAGCGGCCTCCAATGCCAGGCCCAAGGTCGCTGACTATCCCTTCACCACGCTTGCCCCACAGCTCGGTGTGGTCGAGAAGAGCCTTGAAAGAAGCTTTGTTATGGCCGATATCCCCGGCCTTATTGAAGGTGCCGCCCAAGGGGCGGGACTTGGTCATCAGTTTCTGCGTCATCTCCAGAGGACTCGCCTGATCCTTCATTTAGTGGACATGACAGGTCTTGGCTTGGAAATGGATGCACAGGCTTGCAAGAAGGCATCGAGTGCCGCGAAGACGGACGATGATGAGCACATTGGACTTGCCCTTGCGCGACAGGTTCAGCTTCTTACCCAGGAGCTTCGAAGTTACGACGAGTCTCTTGCAGCCAAGCCTTCTTGGCTGGTGCTTAATAAAATCGACATGCTTACACAAGAAGAGCTTGAGCAACGCTGGAAGGTCATGAAGAAAAAGCTTGGCTGGAAGGCGCCCGTTTTTCAAATTTCCGGTCTAACCCGCGAGGGTGTTAACGCATTAATGTTTGCCATTCAAGACTGGTTGAGCCAGCAGCAAGTTGTTAATCAAACGGCCCAAATAGACAACCGATCCAATAACAACTCAGCGCCAGACTCCATTAGGTCCTTTCAACCATGAGTCAAAACCTCTCTGAAGACGCGGCTGCTCAGGCCCCCCGAACCGAGCAACTTCGCGCTAAGCGTTGGGTCGTCAAGCTGGGCTCAAGCCTTGTTACAAACCAGGGCCGTGGCGTTGATACGGAGGCCATTAAGGCCTTCGCTGGGCAGGTGGCCAGCCTTGCTGCCAAGGGCCATCAAATTGTTGTTGTGTCAAGTGGCGCCATTGCCGAGGGAATGAAGCGCCTGGGTTGGGCGCAGCGACCGCATGAGATTCATCACCTGCAGGCGGCGGCGGCCGTTGGACAGATGGGCCTGGCCCAGGCCTACGAGGCAGGTTTTTTAAGCCATGGACTCAAGACGGCTCAGGTTTTACTCACGCACGAAGACATGCGAGACCGTGGCCGGTACCTTAATGCAAGGGCCACGCTTTTAACCTTGCTTGAACTTGGGGTTGTGCCTGTGGTTAATGAAAACGACACGGTAACCACGTCAGAAATTAAGCTGGGCGATAACGACACCCTTGCCGCCTTGGTGACCAATCTTCTTGAAGCCGAACTCCTTGTCATCTTGACCGATCAAAAAGGTCTCTATCAGACAGACCCTCGACGGGATGCGAATGCCAAACTCATCGATCGAGCGCGGGCTAACGATGCAAGCCTTCTTGCCATGGCGGGGGGTGCGGGGTCTTCCATTGGAACGGGTGGAATGTCAACAAAGGTTTTGGCCGCGCAAAGGGCTGCTCGAAGTGGCGCTCATACCGTGATTGCAGGAGGGCAGGAAACAAAGGTTTTACTGCAGATTTCTACGGGGCAAGTCCTTGGAACGCTTCTGACGGCCGACATTCCCGTGCTTACAGCTCGCAAGCAATGGATGGCCGATCAATTACAGCTTAAAGGCCGGCTTGTTCTTGATGACGGTGCAGTCACTGTTTTATTGGAAAAAGGAAAGTCCTTGCTGCCCATTGGTGTAAAGGCCGTTGTCGGTAGTTTTGGTCGAGGCGATGTTGTACTTTGCGTGGATGCGGCCGGCCAGGAACTGGCCCGTGGCCTAGTGAACTACTCCGACAGTGAGACCCGCCGAATCATGGGTAGGCCCTCAAGTCAGATTGAGGAGCTGCTTGGTTTTGTTGAAGAGCCCGAACTCATACACCGTGACAATCTAGTGCTCACCTCTTCGGGGCTGAAAATATAGGCGGCAAGTTCGCTCAGAGCCAGCTTGTAAACATCGCGTTTGAATTCAATCACCGAGCCCAATGGCACAAAGAAGTCGTGCCAAACCCAGGCATCGAACTCCGGCCGCTCTGCTCCCGCCTTCAGTTGAATATCGGTATCGAGACCCTGCATGCGAAGAAGAAACCAGATTTGTTTTTGGCCGCGGTAGTGCCCACGCCATTCACGACGTATCCATCGATTGGGCACGTCGTAATGAAGCCAGTCTTTAGTTCGCGCAATGAGCTCGACGCACTCGGGCCTTAGCCCTGTTTCTTCGAAGAGTTCCCTGTACATGGCCTGCTCGGGCTCTTCTCCTCGTTTGATACCGCCTTGAGGAAACTGCCAAGCTTGCTCGCGCACGCGCTTACCCCAAAAGACTTGGTTATTTTTGTTAACGAGAATAATGCCGACATTGGGGCGGTATCCGAATTCATCCAGCATAATGCTTCCCATTATACGAACGCCTTCTTTTCCACCTGTCCAATTAGCCATGCGCGCCACTGACTATCATTTTCAAACCCTCAAAGAAGACCCTTCCGACGCCGAGGTGGCAAGTCATAGGCTGATGCTGCGCGCCGGTCTTATTCGAAAACTGGGTGCCGGTATCTACAACTATATGCCCCTAGGGCTTCGGGTCATTCGCAAGGTTGAAGCCATTATTCGAGAAGAGATGAATGCAGCGGGGGCCATTGAACTCTCGATGCCTGTGGTTCAGCCCGCAGAGTTCTGGCAAGAGACGGGTCGTTGGGACAAGATGGGCGCCGAGCTTCTGCGGGTTCAGGATCGCCATGGCCGAGACTTTGTTGTTCAGCCAACCAGTGAAGAAGTGATCACCGACATTGCCCGACAAGAACTGAAAAGTTGGAAGCAGTTACCTAAAAACTTCTACCAGATCCAGACCAAGTTCCGTGATGAGCGCAGGCCACGATTCGGTGTCATGCGTGGTCGCGAATTCATAATGAAAGACGCCTATTCTTTCGATAAGGATGTGGAGTCGGCAGAGCGAAGCTACGACCGTATGTTTGACTGCTATTGCAAAATTTTCGACAGACTTGGCCTCGAGTATCGAGCAGTCGCGGCTGATACCGGGGCCATTGGGGGATCAAGATCCCACGAGTTTCAGGTTGTAGCCGAGACTGGGGAAGATGCCCTTGTTTATGGCACAGGCTCCGACTTCGCTGCAAACCTTGAAATGGCAGAGGCGCCTAGTCTGCTTGCAAGCCGCGCCGAGCCTTCGCTGGATATGCAGCGGGTTTCGACTCCAGGGCTTTCCCGCTGCGAGCAGGTGGCCGGTCTCCTTGGCTTGGGTCTTGATCAGACGGTGAAATCCATTGTTCTTGCAGTTGAGCCCGAGGATCCGAAAAGCTCTATAGACAAACCTAAGCTCTTCGTGCTTTTAATTCGCGGTGACCATGAACTTAACGAGGTGAAGGTTGGCAAGCTTGAGGGGCTTAACAAGGGCTTTCGCTTTGCAAGCAGCCAAGAGATTATTCAAGGCTTTGGCTGTGAACCTGGCTACCTAGGGCCGGTTGGGCTTGGCACGGACATTACGATCGTCGCCGACCGTACGGTTGCTCAGATGTCTAATTTTGTCGTCGGTGCAAACGCGAAAGATTTTCACTTAACGGGCGTGAACTGGGGTCGAGACCTGGCCGAACCCTCCTTGGTGGCGGATATACGTAACGTCGTTGAGGGCGATCCAAGCCCTGACGGCAAGGGCGAGCTTCGCATCGAGCGGGGCATTGAGGTCGGCCATGTCTTCTACCTTGGAACAAAGTACTCCGAGGCCATGAAGGCCACAATACTCGATGAGACCGGCAAGCCTCGCCTCGCGGAAATGGGCTGCTATGGCATTGGCGTTACCCGTATTGTGGGTGCTGCCATTGAACAAAACCATGACGACCGAGGCATCATTTGGCCTGCAGCCCTTGCTCCATTTGCCGTTGTGATCTGTCCCCTTGGCGCATCGAAGTCGGCGCTTGTTCGTGAGGCGGCTGAGAAAGCCTATGCGGAGCTCTTAAGGGCGGGCTTTGAGGTTTTGCTAGACGATCGGGATGAGCGACCGGGTGCCATGTTCGCAGACTGGGAACTCATTGGAATTCCTGTGCGCATCACCATTGGCGAGCGATCTTTAAAGGAGGGTCGGCTTGAATTGCTGAAGCGACGCGGAATGCAGTCCTCTGAATGCAGCCAGGACGAACTTGTCATCCACGTTCGACAGCTATTCGAGCCCTAACGTTTAAATCCACCCATGAGGCCACCCAGGCCTCCCATGGCTTTCATGCCTCCCATGGCACGTATCATCTTGGCCATACCTCCTTTTTGCATCTTTTTCATCATGTCCTGCATCTGCTCAAACTGCTTAAGAAGTCGGTTGACCTCTTGAACCTGCACCCCAGCGCCTGCAGCGATACGCCTTTTTCGACTTGCCTTCAAAAGCTCGGGGTTGCGCCGCTCCCCGTGGGTCATGGAATTAATAATGCCCTCCATGCGTTGCACAGATTTGTCAGCCACCGACATGTCGGAGCCCTTGGCGGCTTGCTGCATTTGCGCAGGAAGCTTGTCCATGAGTGAGGACAGCCCGCCCATGGAACGCATCTGACCAATTTGAAGTTTGAAGTCTTCAAGATCGAATTTCGCCCCAGACTTTAATTTGGCGGCCATCTTCTCGGCCGACTTCATGTCAACGGATTTGGCGGCCTGCTCCACAAGGGCAAGGACATCACCCATACCCAAAATACGCTGGGCAAAGCGATCGGCATCAAAGGCCTCGATACCCTCGATTTTTTCGGCATTACCAACAAAGCGAATGGGCTTGCCCGTAATGGCTCGAACCGACAACACCGCACCCCCTCGGGAGTCGCCATCCACCTTGGTTAACATGACTCCGGTGAGAGGTAGTGTTTGCCCAAAGGCCTCCGCGGTGCGCACCGCGTCTTGGCCCTGCATAGCGTCTACCGTGAAAAGGGTTTCGATGGGCTTAACGGCGTCATGAATGGCAGAAATCTCGGTCATCATGGCCTCATCGATGGCAAGCCGACCAGCGGTGTCGACCAGAAGAACGTCATGAAAATGACGCCTAGCAAAGTCGAGTGCGGCTTGCGCGATATCGGTAGGCTTGTCGGATGCCTGGCTTGGGAAGAAGTCCGCACCGGCTTGTTCGCTCACAAGTCTTAGCTGTTCAATGGCTGCAGGGCGGTAGACGTCACAGCTGACCGTAAGCACCCTCTTTTTATGTCGATCACGAAGGTATTTCGCAAGCTTACCGACGCTGGTGGTCTTTCCAGCGCCTTGTAAGCCCGCCATGAGTACCACGGCGGGCGGCTGGCTTGCAAGATTGAGCCCTGTGGCTGGGGCGGCCTCTGAGCCTGCCATTAGAGCGACCAACTCTTTATGAACAACCCCCACAAGCGCCTGGCCAGGGCTAAGGCTACTAAGCACCTCTTGACCAAGCGCCTTTTCCTTCACCTGCGCAATAAACGACTTCACGACTGGCAGCGCCACGTCCGCATCGAGTAGCGCAAGCCGAATCTCCCGAAGCATCTCTTGAGTGTTCGATTCGGTAAGCCGCGCCTCACCCTTCATGGTCTTAACGACTCGTGAGAGGCGGTCGGTGAGGTTTTCTAACATGGTGTCTCTCTCTTAGCGCATGGCTCGAATCAGGGCGAGCCCTGAGATAAACTGATTCACTCTAT
>JAYNLI010000002.1:97828-100752 GCA_038111655.1 Bordetella sp. | reverse complement strand
GTTCAAGGCATGATTACCGTTCACAGCCTCCTGAGAAGTCCCCGAGACTTTGGCCTGCATGGCCGTAAGTCCAAGCCTACCGATTAACGATTGGCTAAGCGCGCCGCGCGCGCCAAGCTCCAGCCCAAGACGCGATTCCTTGCCTTGCTGAATAAAAGTACCCAAGGGATCACTCAAGCCAGCATCAAGACGGAAGTTATACGGTCGCTCAGCATAAAAAAACGTGGCGTCATACGCGGACGTGAAGGTGGGCTGAAACCGAAGCCCAAACTCGTACGAGTGCATGCGCCGCGGTGAGAGCACCTCGCCATAGTTCGCGCTGCTTAATGGAGCGCGTTGCCCTGCCTCTAGGTCTTGCCGGTAACCCAGAAAAACGCTTGCTTCATCAAAGCGTCGGCTGTAGCTAAGACTGGGAAGAAAAACCGTTTCATCTTGAGATCGTCGTACCTCTGGATAGAACGGAAACTCAGCCCGAAGGTCCTCTTTGTGCTCTACCCAGCGACCACCGACTGAGACAAGATCACCATTCGGTAACTTCACACGATCATGAGCAACCAAAGAGAGTTGCTCAATAGCCTGATCGAAGACGTCGCTGAAAAACGGGCTGGGATTGGCTCCACCTGTCCAGCTCGAAGAGAGAACATTGCCTGTGTCCGCGTAGTCACTGAAGTCTGTATCCAACTCATCGTTATTGTTTGTATCTGCAACATCCCACATGTAGCGCGGCATGCGCGTGGTCCGCTTCAGATAAGAGGCTCCTAAGACAAGGTCATGGGTAAGCCCTCCATGATCGAAGGTATGAAGTCCATCAAGAGCCAAGTAGCCCGCCTCACGTTTCTCCTGAAGGCTTCGATAATCCCAAAGTGTGAAGTCACCGTTCGAACAAAAATAGGTGCCCGCCAAAGTCCCCGCACTAGCCGAGCAACCCCAAGGAAAACTACTTCTGTCATCGGTCTTCACTCTGTGCAAAGAAGCTGTTCCAATGACCTTAAACTTGGAATCAAGAGTATGCGTGAGGCGGCCCATGGTGAAGATGGAATCGAAAACCACAGGCTTTGACCAGTCTGATCGACCGAGCACAAGCTTTGGATTAAGGGGGGGTAGAGCTTTACCGCCAAAAAGCTGACTGCCCGGCTGACTGCGCTGACTGTGGCGGGAATATTCAATGTCCAACTCAAGAATGGACTTGGAGCCAAGCGCTTGATCCAGGGCAAGGCTCACCATACCTGAATCTCCATCAGCACCACGCGCCTCTGGCCTTAAATGATCGATGGCAGCATTAAGCCTCCAGCCACCCTGTGTGCCCGACTGTCCAAGGTCAATGCCTGTCCCAAGCGATGCCCGTGACTCAGCGGTTAAGTAAAGTTCGCGACCTGTGCGGGGCCGCTCGGTCACTAAGTTAATAAGCCCCGCCGAGGTGCCTGCTCCAGCCCAAGCACCCGCAGGGCCTCGCAAGGTTTCCACCTGCTGTTTATTCTGCATATTCAGCCGCGACTCGCCTACCACGGGCACACCATTCACACGAATACCCAGCACCGGGTCCAAAGTAAAGCCACGAATAAGAAAGCCCTCGTAATAACCAACCGGGCTGTAGTAAGGCTCAACCGAGCTGTCCAATCGAAGCAGATCCGTTAGGCGACCGTGGCCCATCAGCGACATGTCGGTTTGATTGATAACCTGGCCCGAAAGCGGCTGTTCAATCCAGTCTTGTCCGGTATAAATCTGGGTCTGGGCAGACCCCACGCCAATGGCTGGCACCGGGATGGCCCTAACCTCAATGTCGGGAAGTACCGTAGCGGTTTGAGAATGAACAGACAACGAAGCAAGCCCAAGCGTCATTGCAACCCCAAGACGGCCCAAATAACCAGAATGCGAAAGCCTTACCATTAACACGTCTCCCAAAGCGAGGGGAAACGGATGAGCCAAAGACAAGGGAGGATAGATGGCTCTTCACGCTTCCCTGCGCAAGTCTTAACTCGATCAGGTTCAAAGGGTTTATCTCACCCGCCTTAAAAAGGCTCTTAAACCAAGCCACTGGCTAGCTTTACCCGGAAGAGAACCACAGGGGTAGCCGTCTTGGACTTAAGAGGTTTCGGGACCCCTAGCAAAACCCAAGTGTAAACGCTTTAGAAAAGCCAAAGCAAATTTGTACCGTTGCATAAGCCCACCAGACAACAAAATAACCTGGTCGGTCTGAGCCGACTGAATAAGCGCAAGGAGTGTTTGATGCACGGCCTCGCGGGCCTGTGGACCATCGCGCTGACCAGGCTCAGCAACCCAGTCAAGGCCTTGCGGTACACAAAACAGGGTTGCGCAATAGTGGGCTTGATGATGCGCTGTCGCCAGCATATCAAGACTGGAATCATTGAAATAAAAGTGGCTGTAAGCTGCCGTGACCAAGGGGGCCGAATCGCAGAACAACCACTGCTGTCTGTTACGGCTGGCCTGCTGCAGCCCCGCTCTTTCTTGCCTTTGTTGGGCATAAAGGATGTCCAGTTGTTCGTCGTCCCTGGGGGTTCGACCCCTTTGAACCACCCAGTGCCGAAGAGTCTCCTCGAGATGGAGACCATTTAGACGCTTGGCCAGCCATCGACACAAAGTGGTCTTGCCTGTCGACTCCGCGCCAATGACAGCAACGCTTAGGACACCTGTCGTCTCGTCCATAAACGCAGCCCCCAAAAAGCAAGAAGGAATTGAATGAAGTACAACGCTGCAGTGGGCAAAAGACCCTGCTGCACAAAAAGAAACACCGATGCCGCATTAGTAAAAAGCCAGGTAAGCCAGCAGTCGATGCGCTTCATTCCCATAAGAACCATTGCCACGAGACTTACGGCGGTTATTAAGGCATCAAGCCAAGGGTTGGGATGCTGGTCCACGCTGGAAAACCAAAGGAAGAATCCAGCTGCCAGGGCTCAAGCGACCAA
>JAYNLI010000002.1:0-97818 GCA_038111655.1 Bordetella sp. | reverse complement strand
TATCACGACAGCGCCGTCTTTGACATCGACGTTCTCGCCAGTGATTGCGACGGTGGCCTGGCCGCCGGCGGCGCGGTCTGCAGTGGCCTCTTCGAGCGCCTGAGTGAATACGCTGCGTGCGCTGCAGCCAGAAAGGTCTGTCGAGCACCTGGCGATTACCAGCAGCTCTATTCTTTCGCCAATTCCATAAACCCCAGGCTGACGTCAGAATAAAAACCAGCATAAGAACCGCTTGTCCGATAAGATTCAGCTTAAGGTAAATGAGCAAATAAATGGCGCTTGAGGCAATAAAAAAAGGCCATACCCAGATATTCTCACGCAGACCAAGCAGCACGCCGGCTAGGCCAAGTCCTGCCGCAAGCCATTCAAGACTTAACATTGATTGAAAATCATGGTTTCTAAAAGATCTCTTCGCTGGAAGGAAGGTGACGATGCCGACGAACTTGCAGCAGCCCAGGTCGTTCAATTGTGCCCTTTGTGTGGACGACTGCTAACGCCGGGCGACTCTGTTGACGAACATCATCTTACACCTCGATCTCAGGGGGGTCGAGACAAGCATTTGGTTCACAAGATCTGCCATAAGAAAATTCACCAGACGCTAAAGCCTCGTGAACTTGCACGTCAATTCAATACTTGGGATACCTTAAAAACCCATCCGGAAATACATAAATTCATAGAATGGGTTCAAAAGCGGCCAAGCGAGTTTATTGGCTAGTTTTTTGCGACAATAGAAGAATTAGCCCTTCCTTACATGACTTGGCTGACGCTTGTCGTCTGCCCTTTGCAAGGCTCCATTCGTATGCCCCAATATCCCCTGGCTTTGAGCCTGTCTGCCGTCAGACGGGCTCAAAGCATCGTCCAGCTATTTGCTTGGTCTGGTCTTTTTCTACTCATTAGTCTGGCCTCTGGTTGCAGTCAAAAAGAGCCTCCTACCGCCCTTCCCCCTGCCGTTAAGGTTTTCGAGGTTGGCTCATCCCAAGGTTTGCGCAGGAGTTCTCGTATCGAGGAGTCCCTGTCTTCACAGTCAGCCCGTTTTTCGAATAAGGTCTCCGGTGAACTTCGCTCCGAGCTCTCGGGTACTGTCATTGAGGTATTGGTTAAACCAGGCCAGTTTGTCAATGCTGGACAAAGCCTTGTTCGACTTGATCCCAGGGACGCAAAGCTTGCAAACTCCGCGGCCGAGGTGCAGGTGCAGGCCGCTCGGGCAAAGCTTGCAAACGTCGAGGCAGACTTCACTCGTTATACCGAGTTGCTAAACAAGGGGTTTATTTCCAAGGCGGAGTGGGATCGTCGTGAGGCACTTTTAATTGCTGAACAGGCGCAGTTCGAGGCCACGCTTGACCAATTAGGCGTCTACACATTGCGCGCCCTCCGCCAAGGTGTTATTCGCCAGGTCTTTGCTTCAAAAGCTCAACTGGTCCAAGCCTCGGACCCCCTTATTCAGTTTCAAGAAAGGCCAACCAAGACCGCCTCGGGAACGAAAGGGCCAAGATCGCAGCCGATACTTCAAAATGCTATGGACGAGCGGGCATTACAAATTCAAAGCTTTAACATTCCGCTTTCCGCCCTGCTCGACGGGCGGATCGTTATGCGTGTTGTCTCAAGTGAAGACAAGTTTGTGGTCGAAGCAATTGCCGTGAACATCCTGGAAGTGAATGAGCGTAACGCTTGGGTTGAAGGCCTTGTGAGGGGCGACCGTATCGTTGCTGTAGGCGCACACCTCCTCAGCGCAGGGCAGACCGTTCGCCCGTTGAATCCCTAAGTCCAATCGGCACAAGTCTTTCGAATGAAAAACGCCTCGAAATGGAACCTTTCGCTTTGGGCAATAGAGCATCCCGCGCTGACCCGCTTCCTGATGGTCTCACTGCTTATTCTTGGAATTGGCAGTTACTTTCAGCTTGGTCAGGACGAAGACCCGCCCTTCCACTTCCGGGCTATGGTTGTACAGGCTTACTGGCCGGGTGCAACAGCTTTACAAATGGCAGACCAAGTCACCGACCGGCTTGAGCGCATTCTTCAAGAAGTCCCAAACACTTACAAAATCGTAAGCTTTTCAAAGCCAGGGCAGGCCACCATCATTTTTCAGGTGAAAGACGATTTTGATCCCGAGGAAGTGCCCGAACGGTTCTACACCGTTCGAAAGAAAATGATGGATATGACTCGGGACCTTCCCGACGGCGTGCAGGGCCCTTTCTTTAACGACGATTTCGGTGACACCTTCGGAGTCATCTATAGTCTCGCAGCCCCTGACTACAGTCAGGCAGAACTCACCGATTTCATTCGCAAGGCGCGCAGTCAACTTCTTTTGGTTAAAGATGTCAGCAAGGTTGAAGTCTTCGGACTTCAAAAAGAACGGGTCTTTGTGCAACTTAGCCGACAAGAGCTTGCCCGGTATCAGCTTAGTGCAAGCTCAGTTGGGCAGCAAATCTCAGAGCAAAACGCTGTCGTGGAAGCGGGCCGCCTTGACACCGACCAATTCACTATCCCCATCAAGGTCCTGGGCCAATTCGGGTCCATCGAGGAGCTTGCTTCGATGCCGATTCGCGCGGGGCAGCGAATCCTTAGACTTGAAGATGTGGCGACGATTCGTCGAGCAACCGTCGACCCACCCAGCCCCTTTGTACGAGTCAATGGGCAAGAGGTCGTTGCCCTGGGCGTATCGATGCTTAAAGGGGGAGACATCATTGCACTGGGGAGAAACCTTGATGCTGCCATTGAAAACATTAAGGTGCAACTGCCTATTGGTGTCACCGTTCAACAAATTCAGAATCAACCCAAGGTTGTCGCTGAGTCTGTTCATGAGTTCCTTAAGGTGCTTGCAGAGGCCATTGCAATTGTCTTAGCAGTAAGTTTATTGGCACTGGGCCTTCGCAGGCGCCCTCTGCGACTTGACCCGCGGCCTGGCATTATTGTGGCCATTAGCATCCCTTTGGTCATGGCCGTGACATTTCTAATTATGAATCTCTGGGGTGTTGGGATTCATAAGATCTCACTGGGTTCACTCATTATCGCTTTGGGCCTGCTCGTGGATGACGCCATCATCGTCGTTGAAATGATGCTTCGTAAGCTTGAAGAAGGAAGCGATCGCCTTGCAGCTGCCACAGCCGCCTACGAGCTGACCGCTATCCCAATGCTCACCGGCACTCTTATTACAGCGGTTGGATTTCTTCCTATTGGCATTGCGAAGTCTGTTGTAGGTGAGTACACCTACGCCATTTTTGCTGTCACTGCTGCGGCCCTTATTGTGTCCTGGCTCGTCTCGGTGCTGTTTGTACCATTTCTTGGAATGTGGCTCCTGACGGTTCCATCAAGTTCTCAATACAACGAGGAACAAAGCCTGCGCGACTCAAGTGCCTACAGAGTCTTTAGTGCGATGGTGACCTGGTGCGTTAAAAATCCCGTAAAAACCATTGTGGCAACTCTTCTTACCTTTGTACTTGGGCTTGCGGGCATGAGTCGTGTCGAACAACAGTTCTTTCCTGATTCCTCACGCCCCGAAATTTTGGTAGATGTTTATCTTGTAGAAGGCGCCAGTATAAGAGCAACCGCAGCAACCGTCGAGCGCATCGAAAAAGAAATAAGACAAATTGAAGGTGTTGACACCATCACTTTTTGGGTTGGGTCTGGCGCACCTCGGTTCTTTCTTTCGCTTGAAGTCATCTTTCCTCAAAGTCACGTTGCTCAACTCATTATTCAGCCGCAGCCCGGCTTTTCTCGAGAAGCAGTATTCAGGGCCTTGCACGAACGTATTCCTATCGTTGCGCCCGAGGCAAGGCTGCGCATTAAGCTTTTGCCTAATGGTCCACCGGTGCCCTACCCGGTTCAATTTCGAATCACGTCTGAGAGACCCGATAGTCTCTATAAAGTCGCCGAACAAGTTCGAGTGATCATGAAGACGCATCCGAATGTCCGTGGCCTGCATGACAACTGGAACGAGCGCAGACCGGTCGTTCAAATTAGCCTCGACCTGGCCAAGGCACGTGAAGCGGGCGTCACCTCAGCGGCTGTGGCCCGGGAGCTACAGGCCAGATTCTCTGGCCGCGTGGTTGCGGACTATCGTGAACGAGAGAAGATCCTGCCCATTGAGGTTGAACTGCCTGAAAAAGAGCGAGACTCCTTAGCGGATATCCGCGAGCTACTTATCCCCAACGCAAACGGACGCCTCATACCACTTGAGAAAATTGCAAGCCTTGAGCTTGTCTGGGAGCCTGGAATGATCTGGCGCTACAACCGACAATATGCCCTTACCCTTCAAGCGGATGTGACACCAGGGGTGCAAGGAGCCACGGTTGCGCTAGAGCTACAGAAAGCGCTTGAGCCCATCAAGGCATCACTCCCTCTTGGGGTCAACCTAGACATCGGTGGCACGGTTGAAGAGAGCAGCAAGGGACAGTCATCGATTTTTGCTGGTATTCCAATTATGTTGTTTATCACCCTTATGCTGCTTGTTATGCAGCTGCAGAGCACACCGCGCAGCCTAATGGTTCTTGTAACTGCTCCCCTCGGCCTTGCTGGTGTAGCAGCCTCTCTACTCGTAATGCAACGCCCCTTCGGCTTCGTTGCGATGTTGGGCGTTATTGCTCTTATGGGCATGATCATGCGCAACGCCGTTATTCTTATTGACCAAATTGAAAAAGAACGGGCTCGAGGACTGTCCGTTCAATCTGCAATTGTTGAAGCCACGATACTTCGATTTCGGCCTATTACCCTGACCGCAGCCGCTGCTGTTTTAGCGATGATCCCACTTCAGAGCAGCGTCTTTTGGGGCCCTATGGCAGTTGCCATTATGGGGGGGCTTATTGTTGCTACGGGGCTGACGCTTCTATCGTTACCGGCGCTCTACAGCCTGGTTTATGCTAAGAGCGAGCACAGCCCCGTTCATTCATCGAGATCAAATCTTTCATAAAAACTAGCCTGGCAGGGCATAGCGGCTGGTTGGCGCAAGAATAACGGCCTCGCCCTCAAGTACCAAGTCGCCCTTCTGATTCTTAACCACCGTCTCGAGCCAGACTTTTCCCTTCTCGTCCTTCTGGGAAACAGTGACCGTGCCAGTAATCTCTTCGCCAATGTAAACAGGCTTCTTGAACTTTAAGGTCTGGCCTAGGTAAATGGTTCCAGGACCAGGAAACGTTGTACCTAAGATCCGCGAAATGATGCTAGCCGTCCAGATGCCATGACCAACAACCGCCTTCAACGGCGTGGTCTCTGCGTAGCTTGAGTCTGTATGGGCAGGGTTACAGTCACCCGATACCTTCACAAAAGCATCGATGATGTCTTGGGTAAGAACGGTCGAGAGGCTCGCCGACTGGCCAATTTCAATTTCTTCAAAAAGTGTATTAGAAGACATAGGGTAATCCCGCACAAAAGAGTCCTCTAGTTTACCTCTGAATTTTGCATCGCCACATTTAAATTTGTATGAATATTTATTTAACCTTAATGCGATGGTTACTAATGCGACTAAACAGGGGGCACTCTTGTGCTTTCTTCTTGAAAGACAGCCCCACAACGGGGCAACGCTTGACGTGATTAAGCCACGCGCTCCAAGGGGGAATGGATAACGAGTGCTTTCGAAACGCAAGCCACGTGCAAAAAAGTTATGACATTCGTATGGTCAGTGGTTGGCTCTACATTGCGAAACCAAGCCTCCGTGCGGTGCAGTCCACTCAACACTGGTGGGACGACGATCCGAACCAAAATGTATTTTATGACCACTCCCCAAATATCGAGCCTAACGCCATCCACGTATTAGACCCTGGGCTGACCAGGTTTATCTAGGAGCAGTTCGGGTATCTCACTGTAGCCAAGTTCATACTACTTAAAGGAAATCGCTTTTTAGTCTTGACTATGGAGATGACGGCTTTGACGTGCAGCCGATTGACCGACTGGATGACAAATCTCTATTTCCACCTCAACCCTACCAAGGACAGCAAATTATTTGAAGCCCTAAAAGCTCAAGAACTAAATAGCCGCTATTTGGCGACCCCACCGGAACCAAGCGGCTTAGGTAATTGTGAACGTCCTTCCCGCAAGTCAGAAGTGCACTCGACTGTAAACTTCGTGTCAGTGGTTAGCCTAAGCTTCTCAGCGGACTGTTTACAAGACTCCTCGGAGAGATGGCGCTCCATAACCGTGAAGTTGGAGGTCGTTCCGATCCAGATAATTAGAAGCCATTCCTTCATGCACGTGCACCCCTATTGATGGTTTAACAGAGTTTCAGCCCAAGGGGCGGGAAGCCCCCAGCCTATGGCACGTTGACGAGACCAAAGAGCTTCGAGAACACGATGCACCGCTTTACGGTCACAACGAAATCCTGCCACAGCACCGTTACCCTCAAAGACCATGGAGTAACTTTCTTCGTTCTGACTGAAGCGAATCATTGGGATACGCCCAAGACTGATTAGCCCTTCGAGCTTGGGAGACGATGGGGAACTATCTCCACCCTGTGCACGCAACTCTAACACGGCCTTCTCGTGTTAATGGCATGCGGCCTCTGGGGACTGGTATCCAACCAAACCTTCATATACATAAGGTAAAAAAGCGAAACCAGCCTTCGACTCAGCCAAAACGTAGCGTTCGAGTCTTCGGCCATCAGCCTAACCCAAAGACGATCTTCGGAATCGCTGTACCCGAAGGTCATAAGGGAATACCAGTTTGTCATTCTTAAACGAGCTTTTGTCCGGTGAGTGCGACCTCTTCCTCGGAAGGATAAACAATAAACCCAAGGTGTTCACCAATTCCAACCAAGACGAATAAAAGAATAAAAACTAGGAAAAGACGAAAGTTGTAAGACCTTCGTAACTCGTTTTTGAGCTTTTTGAGGACCATTAGGATCAGGAAGAGTGGTAGCGGGGGTAGGATTTGAACCTACGACCTTCGGGTTATGAGCCCGACGAGCTGCCAGACTGCTCCACCCCGCGCCGCGGTACTAACTATACAACAATTCATGGCACAGCAGATTAGAATGAGGTATGAACTTTTGCTCTCGTTGCGCTGCGCCGACCCAGGCTGTGGTTCCCATTGACGATAACCGAACGCGTCAAGTCTGCACGCAGTGCGGCGAAATTTATTACGAAAACCCAAAAGTTGTTGTCGGTACGGTCGCCCATTTTCAAGACAAGGTTTTGCTGTGCCGTCGTGCTATTGAGCCTCGCAGTGGTAAGTGGACATTACCCGCAGGTTTCATGGAATTGGATGAAACGACCGAAGAGGGCGCACTGAGAGAGACGCTTGAAGAGGCGGGAGCCCGAGTCAAGCCAATTAAACTATTGGCAATTTACGATGTGGTGACTGCCAATCAGGTCCACCTTTTTTACCTGGCGGAAATGGTCTCGGGGGACCTTGACCCAGGCAAGGAGTCTCTGGAGGCCAAACTCTTTGATGAGAATGAAATCCCCTGGAATGAGATTGCGTTTCGATCTGTTGAAGCCGCACTGAAGCATTTTTTGAAAGATAGGCAGGCTCAATACTTGCTGCCCATCGATCATCAGAGTATGCGTTAAAGCTCGACATGACGAAGCCATCGCCTATTCGACTGCCATGGATAGAGCCTGGCGATTCCTTTCCTCCGACGACTCGGGCTTTAACCGATCAACACGGTGCCAATGGGCTTATTGCTGCGAGTCAGTCACTCACCCCAGAGTTACTCGAGAAGGCTTACAAAGAAGGGATATTTCCTTGGTCAGGTCCTGGAGAACCCATTTTATGGTGGACACCCGACCCGCGTATGGTGCTTGAAGTCCATGACTTTCGCTGCCGACGATCACTCAGAAAAACCATTCGTCAAGCTGTTGAGAGCGATTACGAAATTCGGGTTGACAGCTGTTTTCAGGAGATTCTTATACGCTGCGCCGCGCCTCGGCAGGGACAAAATGGCAGCTGGATTACTCCTGCAATTATTCAAAACTACCTAAAACTTCAAGAAAGTGGTCTCTCACACAGTCTTGAGCTCTTTCAAGGAGACCGACTTACCGGTGGGCTTTACCTGGTAAGCATAGGGAAAATGATGTTTGGCGAGAGCATGGTAAGCCTTGAGCCAAACGCCTCAAAAATCTGCCTTGCCATGCTTGTGCAATGGGCGAAGCGAAACGGCGGACAGTACATCGACTGCCAGCAACAGACCCAACATCTGCAGTCGCTTGGGGCTCAACCGATCTCTCGCCGACAATTTGAACGAAACTTAGAAGAGGAAATTGTAAAGCCGGGGTTTCCTTGGCAAGAGACCCCTCCCCGCCTTACACTTTGGGAGGATTAGTCATGTCAAGCCTACGAGACCTCCCTGTCGCAACACTGCAGTTCTATGTAACTGCCCCCTACTCGTGCAGCTACTTAACGTCCCGTAAAGCACGCTCTCAAGTTGCGGCCCCGAACCACCTCATCACGTCCGAGCTTTATGGTGACCTCGTTCAAATGGGTTTTCGTCGAAGTGGTGCCTTCGCTTACAGGCCTTACTGCGATGGCTGCAGAGAATGCATCCCTTTACGTATTCCTGTGGCTGAGTTTGAGGCAAACAGAACCCAGCGACGACTCATAAGACGCCACAACGGCCAGCTCTCTATAAAAAGAGAGCCTCTTCAGTTTCGCGACGAGCATTATCGGCTTTATCAGGCCTATCAGTCTCATCGTCATGCAGGCGGCGGTATGGATCAAGACAGTCGTGACCAGTACGCTCAGTTCTTGTTGCAAAGTCGGGTCTCAACCGAGCTCATTAGCTTTCGGCAGCCTAATGGCGACCTGATAATGGTGAGTCTCGTAGATAAACTGCCCGATGGGCTCTCGGCCGTGTATACCTTTTACGACCCCACTGACCCTAGAAACTCGTTTGGCACCTACGGCATTTTGTGGCAAATCGCTGAATGCCAGCGTTTGAATCTTTCTTATTTGTATCTTGGTTACTGGATTGAAGAAAGCAAGAAAATGGCCTACAAGGCTGGGTTCAAGCCTTCCGAGATGCTTATTCATGGGCAGTGGCGACGCGTTGAAGACTTTAGTGAGTCACAAGAAAAGAGACCTCATGACGGCTCAGCCTAAGAGTCCTTATTGGCTCTGGCAGTTTTATCCAGCCATTCGCCCGCTTCTTTTCAAGCTTGATCCCGAGGTCTCCCACCATCTAAGTTTTAGCGCACTCGACCGCCTGGCACGCTGGGCGCCCTGGCTTTTACCCGAATCAACGCCGACCCACGGCAACCCTAAAACAATCGCCGGACTTCGGTTCCCCAACATGGTGGGCCTTGCAGCCGGGCTTGACAAGAGTGCCGAGCACATTGACACGATTGGCTGTTTCGGCTTCGGTTTCATCGAGGTGGGCACGGTAACCCCCAATGCGCAACCGGGCAACGCCAGACCAAGACTCTTTCGTCTACCCCAAGCCCAAGCCATTATTAATCGATTCGGGTTCAACAACCTTGGCCTTGAGGCTTTTCTAAACAATGTCAAAGCATCGCGGTGGGTTGCAGAAAAGCGGGGCGTGCTTGGGCTTAACATAGGGAAAAATGCCACCACCCCTGTCGAGCGAGCGGTGGATGACTACGTTCTTTGTATGCGCAAGGTCTACCCTTGGGCAGACTACATCACCGTCAACATCTCATCGCCGAATACGCAAAACCTACGTGACCTTCAGTCGGGGGACTTGCTTAAATTGCTGTTGCAAGACCTAAAAAGAGAACAGATCCATTGCCGCAGGTTACATGGCAAAGAAGTCCCACTGTTTTTGAAAGTTGCGCCAGACCTTGGTGACGAGGACATCGAGGCCATTGCAAGGCTTATTCAACACTTTGATATCGAAGGCGTAATCGCCACAAACACCACGGTTGATAGGTCTCTAGTTCATGGACTTCCATATGCCCAAGAGCAAGGGGGCCTATCAGGGGCGCCGCTTTCCGTTCCGTCGAGCCTAGTTCTTCGCAAGCTTCGGCATTTGCTAGGACCCAAACCATGCCTCATTGGTGTTGGGGGCATCATGAATGCAGAAGACGGCCTTGAGAAACTTAAGGCCGGTGCCGACCTCATTCAGGTGTACTCCGGGCTCATCTACAAGGGGCCGCGTCTCATTCATGACCTTACTTCGGGCCTTGAGGATTTCCAAAGCGCATAACGGTCGGCGAAATTCTTGCCCTTCGGAACCGGCAAATCCCGGAACCTTGACCATCCCGAGGCAAAGGGAAGAACAGCCAAATAACCCCTTCCACGCGCCATGATTCGAAGGCCTCTGTTCGCCATTCCGAAAATCAATCGATATAAGTGAGGGCGCATTGCGACAAAGCCCCAGGCCCATAGTACCCAGCGCTCTCGCCAAGGTCGGAGGTTCCGCTCAAACTGGCGCTCCCGTAACTTTCTTAATAAATCGGGCAATGGAATTTTTACCGGGCAGACAACATGGCATTCACCACATAAAGTAGCCGCCTGAGGTAAGTCGAGCGAATTCTCGAGGCCTGCGTAAGAAGGCGTTAAAACCGAACCCATAGGCCCGGGATAGACCCAACCGTAGGCATGCCCTCCAATCTTTTGATAGACAGGGCAATGATTCATGCACGCCCCACATCGAATACATCGAAGCATCTCTTCAAATTCGCTTCCCAAGAGCCCCGAACGACCACCATCGACAAGCACGAAGTAAAGGTGGTCAGGGCCGTCAGGCTCGCCTTGAGCACGAACACCCGTGAGCAGAGAGACATAGTTAGAAATGGATTGCCCTGTTGCCGAGCGGGGGAGTAGCCTTGCCATGGTGGCGAAATCTTCAAGCGTGGGTAGAACCTTCTCGATACCAGTAACAACCACATGGACTCTGGGCATGATGGTGCACATGCCCTCATTACCTTCGTTCGTAACAAGGGCAACGGATCCTGTTTCGGCAATAACAAAGTTGCCGCCCGTCACGCCCATGTCTGCACCCAAGAATTTGGGGCGAAGCTGCTGGCGTGCCTCGCGTGTAAGTTCGGGAATGTCATCGAGCCGTGGCTTTTCATGCACCTGCGAGAAGAGATCGGCAATCTCTTCCTTATCTTTGTGTATGACTGGAGCAATAATGTGGCTCGGCGGCTCGTTATTGTTAATTTGAAGGATGTATTCACCAAGATCGGTCTCCACGGGCTCAACGCCTGCCCGTCGAAGAGCCTCATTCAGAGCCATCTCCTCTGAGACCATCGACTTCGATTTGGTTACGGTTTTAACATCGTGGCGCTTGGCGAGACTTACAACAATTTCGGAGGCCTGAACTGCGGACTCAGCAAATAAAACCGTGGCGCCTCGTTCTGTTGCCTTTTTCTCAAAAAGCTCAAGCCATACGTCAAGATTTTGAATAGCTCGATTTCGTCGCTCCACGGCCGCATCGCGGATAGCATCAAAATCGATCTCTGTCATGACCTGAGCACGCGCGGACACGAATTTCTCTGCCAACCGGCGAAGATTTTTTTGAAGTCTAGCGTCCTGAAGTTTGAGCTCGGAGCGTGACTGAAAATGCATAGACTGAACTTGCATAACTAGACCTCCCCGGCAAGAACTTGCCCAATATGCAGAACCTGAGTCTTGTCATCTCCAAGGCGGCGTAAGCGCCCCTCAATATTCAAGATACAACCCAGATCACCCAGCACAACAGCCTGGGCAGATGTAGCCTGGATGTTCCCAATTTTCTCATCCACAATGGCCGAGGAAACGGCACCATATTTGAGTGAAAAAGTTCCTCCAAAGCCACAACAGGCTCGGGCATCTTTCATTTCACGAACCTCTACACCCGGCATAAGCTTAAGTAACTGCCGGGGCTGCGCACAGACGCCAAGCTCGCGCAAGCCACTACAACTGTCGTGGTAGGTCACCGCGCCCGAGAGCTTGCCAGGCACGTTCTCTACCTGCATGACGTTGGCCAGAAAGTCCGAGAGTTCATAGATACGGGGCCCAAGATCGACAAGCCTGTGCTTGAGACCAGGGTCATCGGAGAAGAGGTCGGCATAATGCACTTTAATCATACCTGCGCACGAGCCCGATGGGATAACCACGTAATCGTATCCCTCGAGTTGCTCAAGAACTCGTTCAGCAAGGCGATGAGCACTCCGTCGATCGCCCGAATTGTAGGCCGGCTGACCACAGCATGTTTGATCGGGGGGAACAACCACTTCACAACCTGCATGCTCAAGAAGCTTGATGGCTGCGAAGCCAATTTCGGGTCGCATAAGATCGACCAGACAAGTAACAAAAAGCGCGATTCGGGGGTTATTTGGGAGTGCAGCCATAAAAAGACGTCCTTTATTTCACCTCATTGTGCCACTACCCAGGAATGAATGAACTGAACTTCGTCTAAGATATTCCTCATGCCACAAACCGCTCAGCCCGTTGTTCCAGCCCGACCTGCCATCCAGGTTATTGAGCGTATGAACGCCCTTCTTGACACGCTTGCAAGACAGTCCGACCCAGTTTCTCTGAAGGACCTCTCAAGCCAGACGGGTCTTCATCCGTCAACGGCTCATCGCATCCTGAACGACCTGGTTTTCGCTCGCATGGTCGACCGCCCCGAGCCAGGGCTCTACCAACTAGGTATGCGTCTGCTGGAGCTTGGCAACTTGGTGAAGGCACGCCTTAATATTCGAGACGCTGCTGCTACGCCTATGCGCGAGCTTCACCGGCTCACCGGAGAGACCGTGAATTTGTCGGTACGTCAGGGCGATGAAATTGTTTATGTCGAGCGCGCAGTTAGCGAGCGTTCGGGTATGCAAGTTGTCCGCGCGATAGGCGGGCGAGCTCCACTTCATTTAACCTCTACGGGCAAGCTTTTTCTAGCGTATGAGGAAGTACGGGCAGTAAGATCCTACGCCATGCGAACCGGGCTCTCTGGCCAGACCCGCAATAGCATTACAGAGATCTCTCGGCTTGAGGCCGAACTTCAAGAGGTCCGAAATCAAGGCTTTGCTCGCGATAACGAGGAACTTGAACTCGGAGTTCGATGCATCGCCGCGGCCATTCACGACGATGCCGGACGCATCGTGGCAGGGCTCTCAATATCTGCCCCAGCAGACCGCGCAAACGACGGCTGGGTCGAGTCGTTACAAAAGACCGCATTTCAAATTTCCGAGGCTATTGGTTTCGCAACGGGCTTACAAGATTCAGACACCTGCTAAGCCAGAAAACGTCGACCAGAAGAGCCGGTCGATGTTCAAAGCTGGCAATCAAACCTACTACGCTGCCAGGCTAGACAAGACTTCGGGCCTAGGACTGATCGGGTCGTCTTACTTTGGAGCGATCCTGAACCGAAGGGGCATCCGCCTTTTGAATGAGAACCTTACGAATGGTCTCTGCATCTCTCACTCTGTGGCGCTTACCCTGAGCATCGAGTATGACGATAATCACAGGCCGACTCTCTACCTCAGCCTGCATCACCAGACAACGTCCTGCATCACGAATAAAACCAGTCTTCGACAGACCAAGCTCCCAACGTTCGGTACGAACCAAGGCATTACTGTTTCGGAATTGAAGTTTTCGCCCTCTGACCTTGATGCCGAGTTCTTTTGCGGTTGAGTACCGACGAATTTCAGGATGAAGGTAGGCCTCTTCGACCAGCCGAATAAGATCACGCGGACTACTTACATTTCCCGCGTTCAGTCCTGTTGGCTCTGTAAAGCGGCTAGAGTCCATGCCCAGCTTCAAAGACTTGACATTCATCGCTCTTACGAAGGCAGATAGACCACCAGGATAGCTACGCCCAAGAGCCTGTGCGGCCCGATTTTCGCTTGACATAAGCGCCAGATGGAGCAACTCGGCCCGCGTTAGCCTTGCACCGACGGGTAACCGTGACGGAGGATTTTTTTCAAGCCTTGCGTCACTGCGGGTAATGATGATTTTCTCATCAAGAGGGAGATGTGCATCGAGCACCACCAAAGCCGTCATCAGCTTGGTAATTGACGCAATTGGAAGCTCCGCATCGGCGTTTTTTTCGATAAGCACTTGGCCCGAAACCTGATCGACCACCATGGCGGCGGACGAGTTGAGGCGAACAGACTGCACCATAGAAGCGATGGGTCTTGTGGAGGGAACACCCGCAGCACCGGCTTGTGCGAGAAGCACCGATTCCGAGGACAAGCCCTGTTCAAAGGTTAGCCGTGACGAATCCGCGAGAGCAACAGGTGAAAGCCCGAGCACCAAGCCAGGTAAAAAGAAGAGGCGTAAAGATGCAAACCCTCTAGGCCCAATTAATTGAGAACCAAACCGGTATAAATCATTCATTGCGTTCGAGTGTATCAAGACTAAGGAAATGTGCAAAACAAAAAAATTATTGAATTCCGTGGCTTATACGGGTCTTTGAACAGGCTTTTGAGAAAATTAGACTTAAGGCATTAGGAAACAATGATTTCCTGACCCTACCGCTTCACCGAAGACTCATTGGAAATACTGCCACCAAGCTCGAGCACCCCCTTCTTAAGATCGTGGTAGGCCAGGCTCAACCGTTGCTCAATGAGACCCTGGGAAGCACCAAGCTTTGCCTTGACCCCCAACTCGAGATGCCTTCTTGGGCCCGCATCCCCAGGAATTGGAGCCGATGGCAGACTGTAGATACGAAGGTCGGGATACGCCCTGTCGAGGCGCTCGAGCAGGGGCGTAACGGTGGCCTCAAAAATGCCTGCTACAAGCAAAGACCGGTCAAGCTCACACGACTCGGAGAAAAAGCCAGAAAACTGACTGTCGAGCACGGTCTCCATCATCGGCCAGGCCATGACCGGGAAGCCCGGGAGAAAGTAGTGCTGATGGATGGAAAAGCCAGGAATTCGGTTGTAAGGATTGTGAATAATGAAGGCCCCTTTAGGAAACTCTCCCATACGAAGCCTTTCGATTGTGCAGGGTTGCCCAGTCTCCTCAGAACGTTGTCGAATAAGAGCCTCGGCCTCGGGGTGTAAAACCAGAGGTAGCTTAAGCGCCTGTGCGACGGCCTGACGCGTGTGGTCATCGGGAGTACTACCAATCCCCCCGAAACTAAAAACAAGGTCTTTCGAAGCAAAAGACTTCTCAAACGCGCGAACACAGCGCTGGCGGTCATCGCCTAAATACTGGACCCAACTTAAGCCAAGGCCTCGCCTTGAGAGGATCTCTCGCACCTTAGAAAAATGACGATCCTCCCGCTTTCCTGAAAGAATTTCATCACCAAGAATAAAAATCCCAATTGCCAGACCCAAGTTGGGCTGTTCAGGCTGTTCAGACTTTTCGATCAGCTCGGGCTGAATAGGTCGATCACTCTTGCTTGCTGTCATAAGCGGCTTTCGAAATTACAAAACTTACTGGAAAAAATCGCGGCTTAAGTTGGCCCATGACTTCTCGAGCCTTTTAACCGAGATCGGAAAAGGAGCCTTAAGCTCTTGAGCAAATTGAACAACACGGCACTCTTCAAGCATCCAACGATATTCAACCATCGCCTCGGACCACTGCCCGCGATATCGCGAGGCCGATGTCCAAAAAGGCTGCTCAACTCTCATTTGCTCAAGACGTCGCATTTCGTCGCGCCTCGGGTCGCTATGATACTTTTCAAGCCTCAAGCCAATGGCCTTCAAATAGCGCGCAAGGTGGCGAAACCGCTCATATGGGGTGGTCACAAGAAAGTGATTCGGCAACAGTCGGGCAAGCTGCACTTGTATATCTTTCTTTACTGCTGCCGTAAGGGTTGCCGTTGATAGCCGCTTCGTCAGGCGCTGGTGCTCGGTCAGCAACTCTAGAAGCTGCCTCTGCAATTCTTGCGCAACCAAAAGAAACTTGGGTCGGCAGCGCTGCACTCGCTCATCCATCTGTGCCACATCTTTTGGAAGTGGATCGTCAAGCATCCCTACCCTCTTATAGGCGGCCGCCACGATTTGTTCACGCAGCAGTTCAAGGGAACCGCCCTTCGCGCCGCCCCATAGTGACCAGACCAAAAGTAAGGACTGGTCGGACTGCAAATGTTTTTCAAGCGAGCGAATGGACTCCTTCATGGGGAGTTCAAGGGCACGCACAAAGTCAAGCTCCTTTTGATTTCCCTCGTCAGTTTGCTCCTGACAATCAAGAAGCTCACGAATCTGTGCGAGATCACGGCCTTTTGCCAGCATACGGCCATGCTCATCAACCACCTTATAAATGGGTTGAAGATGCACGGCAAGGCTGTCGCGTCGAAAATCATCGGGTTTTACAGACAGCCCCCGCGACTCTGCAAGGTCAAGGACAAGCGATCGAACTAAAGAAAACTCCCTCGCCCTAGGGGTCCAGCGCTCCACAAATTCATCGGCGAAGCTTTCGAGTGGAACCACAGAGCGACGGAACGCCTTAGGTAAACTTTTAACGAGAGCAAGCACCTTTTCTTTAAGCATGCCAGGTACAAGCCACTCAGCCTGACTGGCCTGCACAGAAGCAAGCCCAGACAGTGGCACCGTAAGGGTTAATCCATCGTCAGCGGCCCCAGGTTCAAAGTGATAATCCACTGCCAAGGGAAACGGGGCTTTCACTGTTCTTGGGAATTGATCGCTCGAAACACCCTTCGCATCCCGTCGAAGCAAATCATCGCGGGAGAGCCTTAGCTGACTTGTCTTTTCCTTCTTCTCTGACCGATACCATTTAACGAGGCTATCGAAGTCGAGAACCGAGGCCGGCAAATGACTTTCATAGAAGGCCTCGATTAGTGACTCATCCACCAAGAGATCAAACCGACGCGACTTTTGTTCCAGCCTCTCAAGCTCTTTAACCTGCCGTTGGTTGTGCTCAATAAAGTCAAGGCTCGTAGGAAGCTCACCGTGAACAAGACCCTCACGAATAAGTAAGCCACGTGCCTCGAGGGCCTGCTGCCTCCCGAGCGAGGCCCATGCCACGCGCCGCTGTGCGACAACCGTGAGTCCATAAAGGGTTGCTTTGGCGCACCCAACTGCCTTACCCGACTTCTTCTCCCAGTGGGGGCTAGAGTAACTCCAGCGCAATAAGGGGCCAGCCTGATGCTCGACCCATTCGGGCTCGATGCCCGCCACTGTGCGCGCAAAAAGCCGCGTGGTGTCGACCTGTTCCGCGGCAAGTAACCAACGTGGTGGCTTTCTTCGAAGGCTACTTCCAGGCCAGAGATAGAAACGAATCTCGTGACAACCTTGCCACGAGCTCAAACCCTTGTCTCGCGCATTTTTCTCATCAAGCCGACAACCGACATTGGACAGCAGCCCCGACAGTAAAGCCTGATGCAGGCTTGCATAATCCGATGGTCGCTCATTGAGTCTCCAATTTTGTGTGCCAACCCAATCGTGAACCTGATGGTAGAGTTCGCGCCATTCGCGCACTCGACTCGGAGAAAGAAACTCTGCACGAAGCTTTTGATCGAGCTTACGGCGCGATGTTGCCCCCTGAAAAATCGTCTCAATAAATGTCCATAGCCTAACGATAGAAAGAAACTCTGATCGTTCATCGGCAAACCGTTGATGAGCGGCGTCAGCAAGCCGTTGACGATCAAGGGGTCGTTCCCTCGGATCGGAGAGGGAAAGGCCTGTAACTACCAATAAGGCCTCTTTAAGACAGGCATGCTCCCGAGCAGCAATGAGTATTCGGGCAAATCGCGGGTCAAGTGGAACATCGGCAAGAGTCCTGCCAATTTTGGTAAGTTTGGTTCTCCCACTGACGTATTCAATGGCCTTGAGCTCACTGAGCAGTGCCATGCCATCAGCCAAGGCCCGACCCGAGGGTGGGTCAATAAACGCAAAACCAGGAATATCCTCGATACCCATCGAGAGCATACGAAGAATAACTGCGCCTAAAGACGCGCGACGTATTTCTGGGTCTTGGTCTACAGGGCGAGTCAAAAACTCTTCTTCGTTGAAGAGCCGAAAGCAAATTCCCGGACCCACCCGACCGCAACGGCCTGCACGTTGCTTAGCCTGCGCCTGGGCGATTGGCTCGATTTGGAGTTGCTCGACCTTTCCTCGGACCCTATAACGCTTGATACGAGCAAGCCCTGAGTCGACCACATACCCAATGCGCGGCACTGTAATGGATGTCTCTGCCACGTTTGTAGCAAAGACAACGCGCCGCAGCCCACCTGGCCGGAAAACTCGGTCTTGCTCCGCCTGGGTTAAGCGTGAGTAAAGCGCAATAAGTTCAACCTGCTGACCAAGGGGTAAGCCAGTAAGCCTTTCTTGAACCGCTTCAATAACCGAACGTATTTCTCGCTCCCCTGGTAGAAAGCAAAGGACATCTCGCGCGGCGTAGGACACTTGCTGAAGCCCAGTAAAGGACTTGGTGTGAAGAATTTCACAAACAACATCCGCCATGTGATCGGCAAGATCGCCCGCATCACTCTCGTCTTGCGGCGGTCGATAGACCATTGAAATTGGAAAGAGCCGCCCCGAGACCTCTATAACCGGAGCCGGTTTGCCGTTTAGCGCGAAGTGGCGCGAAAACTTCTCTACATCCAAAGTGGCCGATGTAATCACAAGCCGAAAGTTATCGCCCCGCCTAGGAACAAGCCGCTGCAAATAGCCCAAGAGAAAGTCAATATTCAGGCTGCGCTCATGCGTCTCATCCACGATGATGGTGTCATACCGAGACAACATCGGGTCTGCCTGAAGTTCGGCCAACAAGATGCCATCGGTCATAAGCTTGATAGGAACGCCCAGTCGGCTTTGATCGTTAAAGCGCACCTTAAAGCCTACAGCGCTTGAAGGTCCTGGACCACAACCTACGGCAAGCTCTTCTGCAATACGACGGGCGACTGTTACTGCTGCAAGCCGTCTAGGCTGAGTATGGCCAATAGTCTGACCATTTCGACCCCTTCCACAGGCCAGGGCAATTTTGGGCAGTTGTGTAGTTTTTCCAGACCCCGTCTCGCCGCAGACGATCGTCACGGGGTTCTTCAGAATTGCCTCCGCGATTTGCTCCCAATTTTGCGAAACGGGGAGATCGGGCGGAAACTGGAAAGACCCGTGCTCCCAAGAAATGGGCTGGTCATGCGAAGAAGACAACACTAAAGAAGGTGGCACAGCTAAATTATAGGTTTTCACTTGCACCGAGGCGATGAACCTCCTAACCTTCGGTACAAACTGTGTCAAAACCTTGAATTGCCTTTCATGACCCTTTCGAATCATCAGCCTGACTTTGTGACTTGGCTGCGCACGGTAGCGCCGTATATACACGCCTTCCGTAACAAGACTTTTGTTATTGCCTTTCCAGGAGAGTTGGTTGCAGAAGGGCAATTGGAATCGCTCGTCCACGACCTGGCTCTGTTGCAAGCCATGGGTATGCGACTCGTTATCACTTACGGCTCGCGCCCCCAGATTCGAGAACAACTGCGCCTTCGCAATATTGAGGAACATTACAGTCAAGGCCTGCGAATTACGGATCGTGCTGCTCTGGAATGCGCGAAAGAAGCGGCAGGGGAACTCAGACTGGACATTGAGGCGGCCTTTTCTGCCGGGCTACCCAATACACCCATGGGCAATTCTCGTATTCGACTCATGAGCAGCAATTTTGTCACTGCCCGCCCTGTTGGAATTGTCGATGGAGTGGACTTTGAGCTGACTGGGGTCGTACGTAAAGTTGAAGCGGACTCCATTCGACAGGCCTTAGACACGGGCTTTATTGTTCTCGTGCCCCCTCTTGGCTTTTCACCAACAGGCGAGGCTTTTAATCTGTCGCTTGAAGATGTTGCTGCCAGCCTAGCGATAGCCCTTGATGCCTCCAAGCTCATTTTCCTGGTCACCGACGAGGCCGTTCCCAATGACAATGGCAAGCCGCTTGTTGAGATCTCGGAGATGCAGGCCGAACGACTTATCCAACAAGAGACCATCGACGAAGAGGCGCGAATTACGCTTCAACATGCCTTGAAGGCTTGTCGAGGTGGTGTTGAGCGGGCGCATGTTGTTCCATTTAGAAAAGATGGTGCCCTCCTGCTCGAGCTTTTCACTCACGATGGGGTCGGCATCATGATTGTCGAGGAAACCCTTGAAGCACTTCGACCTGCAACCGTTGATGACGTGGCGGCCATTGTCTCCTTACTTGAACCGCTCGAGGCCGATGGGACACTTGTATTACGCGGTCGAGCCCAGATTGAACGTGACATTGAGTTTTTTACTGTCATTGAGCATGACGGGGTTATCTTCGGATGTGCTGCGCTATACAGTTTCGAGGAGTCCGACATGGGTGAACTGGCCTGTCTCATGGTTCGATCAGACACCCGCGAGATGGGAGACGGTGAGCGACTTTTGAAGAGTATTGAGGGCCAGGCTCGGAAAGCCGGATTAAAAAGCCTCTTTGTGCTCACGACACGAACCACGCACTGGTTTCTTAAGCGAGGCTTTCAGCCAACCACCATTCATGAGCTTCCGGAGTCACGCCAACAGGCCTATGACGAGGCCAGGCGGTCTCAAATTCTTCTCAAAAACTTTACGGCCTAGATCTAACGTTCTAAACGCCAAAGTCCCTTGCGTAAGGACCCGCGCCCAGGGTACTAAACTCGGCCAAGATCTCTGGGAAGCGACGGGGATCTTGATGCAGGGCCGACAAAATATCCTCGGGTGCTTCAATAAGGCCTTCGATATGGCGAGCCGCCTTGCCACCACGATGGACAAACTGCATGTGCCAATCCCTAAATAGCCGAAGGGGAATCTCGGAATCTGCAAGAACCTCGATGTCCTCGTGGCGCGGATCGTGCCGAATGGCTGCCCATACCCTTTGAAGCGGCAGGGCTGCACCTTCTAGCCACTGAAAAAAATGGCCCTCGTCGTACACAAGGAGACCTGTCAAGCCCTCTGATTGATTACGCGATCGGGCCGCCGCAAGCAGATAAAGTAGATCGACCTCTGCAAGAAGCTGAGTGGCACGGCTGTGATAAACCAATGTGGACAACTTAGACTGTGGCATAAAGCCTCCCTGACAGTTCTAGTGTCAACCTTAATTGAAACTTTTGCAACCAGTAGTCAACGCATCAGGGTAATTAGGGTGCCTTGTAAATAAGACGGGTTTCGCCCGAGCCTAAGAGCCCCATCCCAAGGACGGAAGGCTGTTGGTCCAACTCGTCATCAAGCCAGAAGAAAAGACAGGCCTCACCCTGGTGAGCGGACCAGTAAACCCCCACGGCCTCGCCGTAGGCCGCCGCATCAATGGCCAGTCCCAGCTCCGGGAAAGAAGGCAAGTAAACCGCCTGCCCGCGAGCCATCGGGACAAGTGAAAGGGTCTCACCGACGGGTCCGGCCAAACGGGCCAGATCGTCGCGAAGCCTTGCCGGTGAGACAGGCCTAACGCTCGATACAAGCAGACCCTCCGCATCATCGGTCTGATCGATAAGCAGATCATCGCCAAGGTTACCCATAAGACGAGCCCAACGCGGGGAAAGTAGGTGAGACCGACCGTTGGCCAAAGCGAAAGATGCTGCACGGCGACGAAGATGCCGTCGAAGGATCGACCGAGCACCTCGGGCCATTCCTGCCACTCGATCGGACGACAAGGCCACCCATCCTACCGAGGCGACGAGGCCTAAAAACTCCCAGTCGGCCTCGCTTGGCAGCCCTACTTCTGTACTGTCATCAACCGGCATCGACTGCGCAGACGCAAGCCGATCACGCGAGGCCAGGAGATTATCGAGCCCCGCCAGAAGGCCATCAAGAGACTTCTCGAGATCAGTGGGAGGGGGCTGAGACATTATTGGGTCGGGACGGGGAGGCCTGACTGGCCAAGGCGGCCATGACACGGTGCTGCTCTCCCTTTAGGGTTTCAAGGCTGACCTCAAGCTCTTCAATGCTCACACGCAAATCTTGCATGTCCTCGGTGGCCGTAGAGCCCGCGTCGAGATAGACATTAACCAAAGCTCTACGAAGGCGCTCAACAGATTCCTGCGCATGAGAGAGTTGTGCCTCTGAATACAAAAGGCTCTCCTCAACGAGTTTTTCCAGTTCGTTGGCCTGGGCGGGACTGCCAAAAAGCTCCGCCCTGTTCGAATCTGCTGTTTCGGGCAACGGCTCTTTGGAACCGGAAGACGACCTCAAATTCACCGAAGGTCTTGCGGTCAAGGTAAGGTTCGTTGTGCCCCCTAAATCCAAGCTCTTGGCATTGGCTGCACGAAGACTGGATTCGACCTCGTGCTTCGGATGGCGAGCCGAGCCGGGCGTAAACAAGGAAATAAGTCCGACAACTGAGGCGAAAACCAGCAACAGAACCGAAAGACCAAGCCAAGGCAGGAAGGCAGGCACACCCTGGGACTTGAACTGCCGAATGTCTTCAGGAAGAAGGCCCTGACTTAAACCCCAACGGGCAAACTCACGACCAAGGTTCCAAATGTAGTCGTAAATAAGAAGGTGTGGGGGGGTCCAGGCGCCGTTTACTTTCGATGGTGGCAAGAACCAAAGCTGAGAAGTCGATGCAATAACTGCGAAAACAAGCGTCAGCAAGCTGAGTAAAACAAAAAGTTTCGCAACCGCCCGACCTTTATGAAATTCCACTATAAATCTCCAGGGGCCACGCGGGCCGAAGGACGCCAGTCAAGGTCGTCAGCAACCACGGCCTGCATGACATCGCCGTTACCCCACTTCAAAAGAACCAGGTGATTCGCGCCCGCCTTCAGATGCAAGGCATCACCGGCCCGACTGGGATCAATAAGCCAATCGGGCTCATGGGCAAGAACAGGTAGTCCAAGGGCAAATCCAAGCCCTGCTGTCTCAGCCCCCCTTTGGGGATGCCCACATGGGGTGAAGTCGGAATAGGCAAGCACCTTCAGAACCTCATGGTCCTGAAGCTCGTAACGTGAGTTATCTCGAAACAAGGCAAGCATTACAGTATTTTCTCCCAGATCAAGGGGCTTGCACATTCTTTTTTCAAGCTGGCCAGGTAATCCTGATGAGCCCGTTGTTCTTGGTCGGTAACAGTGACTCTGGCAAGGGTACCGCGCGCAAGAATGTCGGCTAGAGGCTGCAGCGTCTGCTGACTTTGCTCTTCACCAATTCCCAGATCGTTTTGCCCTCGAGTCATAAGCACATAAACCTCGGCGAGCAACTCTGCATCAAGAAGCGCGCCATGAAAATGGCGATGCTTATTCGATACGCCATAACGTTGGCAGAGCGCATCCAGTGAGTTCCTTTGACCGGGATGAAGCTCACGTGCAAGACGAAGACTATCGGTGACGCGACAAAGGGAGTGTGTGTTTCCCTCGCCAGCGTGAATACGTATAGACCGGTTCAGTAAAGCAAGCTCGTGGTTTAAGAACCCAAGATCAAAGGGGGCGTTGTGAATAACAAGCTCGGAGTCTTTTACAAATTCCAGCAACTCGTCCACAACCTCCTCGAACCGAGGCTCATTCATTAGACGCTCATAGGTGAGCCCGTGAACTTCCACAGCACCCGGATCAACCTCACGCTCAGGGTTTAAGTAGTAATGCAGTCGTCTCCCCGAGGGTCGACGACCGATAAGCTCGATTGCGCCCACCTCGATGATGCGATGACCCTCTTCGGGCTTTAGTCCGGTTGTTTCGGTGTCGAGGACGACGATACGCATGAAGCCACCCAGGCATAGATAGTGGGAATAACAAACAGGGTTAGAAGTGTGCCAAAGCTCATACCACCAACGATAACCCAGCCTATTTCCTGCCGGCTCTCGGAACCGGGGCCCGTGGCCAGAGCAAGAGGTAAGGCACCAAAAATCGTGGCAATGGTCGTCATAAGAATCGGACGGAAACGCCTGACTGCCGCGGCTCGTGCGGCCTCATACACCGACATTCCGGTATCGCGTAACTGGTTTGCAAACTCAACAATAAGAATTCCGTTTTTCGCGATGAGACCAATAAGGGCCACGAGGCCGATTTGCGAGTAAACATTCAGGCTTCCATTCGAGAAGTAAACAGTGACCAAGGCGCCGGTTAGCGCAAGCGGCACCGTCATTAGAATGACAAAGGGGAAAACGAAACTTTCGAACTGGGCTGCAAGAACCAAATAAATAAAAAGCAGCGCAAGAATAAATACAAATAAAAGTGTGCTTTGAGAGTCCCGAAACTCCCGCGATTGGCCGTCGTAGTCGAGTGTGTATCCCGCAGGGAGTTGTTGACGGGCGGTTGTCTCAACAAAATCCAAGGCCTCACCAATGGTGACATCTGGGGCAAGGCTTGCGGTAATGGTGACTGCGCGCTGTTGCATAAAGTGATTAAGCTCGCGCGGGCTGACGGATTCAGAAATTCTTAGAAGACTTGAAAGCGGCACAAGTCCTCCGTCTCGGCCTCGTACGTAAATAGCCCGAATATCTTGGGGCGTATTTCGACTCTGCGCTTCGAGCTGAACAACGACTTCGTACTGCTCGTTACCCCTCTTAAAGCGAGTAACCTGCCGACCGCCAAGTAGACTCTCGAGCGTGCGACCGATGGCCTCGACCTGGACACCGATGTCAGCCGCCCTCTCGCGGTCAATCTCAAGGCGAAACTCAGGCTTGTTGAGCTGAAGGTCGGTGTCGACCCCCCGTAGCATGGGATTCTGGCTGAGACGATTTCGAAGCTGCTCCGTAACCTCTGCAAGCTCGTCGACAGGCGCAGACGACAAAATGACGACCTGAATGGGCCGAGATCGAACGCTCTGGCCGAGCGCGGGTGGATTGACGGCGAAGGCATTCACTCCCGGTATAGACAAAAGCTTAGGCTGCAGTTCTCGGGAGATCTGCATGGTCGACCGCTCGCGATCATCCCAGTCGACAGGCCGAAAGAAGGCAATTCCGCGCTCGACAGTGGGTGAGCCCGAAATAACGAAAAACTTGTCTGCTTCAGGAACCCGCTTAAAGATTTCTTCAATGCGAAGTGCGTAGCGGGCCGTGTAGTCAATTGAACTTCCCTCGGGTGCGCTAAAGACAGACACTAGAAAACCTCTGTCTTCTGCCGGGGACAATTCTTTCTTGATGACGTTGAAAAGTAGAGCACCGAGCCCAATAATGGCAAGAGCCACAAGGCCAATGGCAAGCCTACGGTTAAGAATACGGTGAAGAAGCGCCTCGTATGACACCAGAAGCCTAGCAAACCAAGACTCGAACGCATCACCCCATTTTCTAACGAATGACTCTTTGTTGCCGAACTGCTCGCTCTGTGAAGTCTGCGCGGCACGTGGCTTTAGAAGGCGGCCACACATCATGGGCGAGAGGGTTAAAGCAACGAAGCCAGAGACGAGAACAGCCCCTGCCAGTGTAAGCGCAAATTCGGTGAAGAGCCGGCCCGTTCGACCCGTTGAAAAGGCCATGGGTGCAAAGACTGCGGCCAAGGTAAGCGTCATTGCCACCACAGCAAAGCTAATTTCTTGCATGCCTTTTGCTGCGGCCTTCAAAGGCCCCATCCCCTGCTCAATATGATGCGAAATGTTCTCTAGGACAACAATGGCATCGTCAACCACAAGACCAATCGATAACACCAAGGCAAGAAGCGTGAGCGTGTTAATGGAGAAACCTAAGGCATACAGAATCGCAAAACTAGTAATAAGTGAAACAGGAATGGTAACCAGCGGAATAATCGAGGCGCGCACCGAATGCAGAAAAACGAAGACCGTCAGGCCCACCAGAAGCAGTGCTTCTGTAATGGTCTTCGCAACCGCACGAATCGATCGATCGATAAAAACAGAATAGTCGTTGGCCACTTCCATTCCAACGGTGGGCGGTAGATCTTGCAAAATAACGGGAATTGCCTTTGAGACCTCTTGCGATAACGTTAAGGGGTTGGCGGTGGCCTGCTTAATAACACCCATGGCAACGGTTGTGCGTCCCTTGTAACGAGCCACCCTTCTCTCGTCCTCAGGGGCAATTTCAACACGCGCAACATCGCCAAGACGCACAAGCGCTGAAGAACCTCGCGGAGCGCGCAAGACAATTCCCTCAAACTCTCTGGGGGTCTGAAGATCGGTGGGCGCCATAACCGAAAACTCCCGGCCCGGGGTCTCGACCCGACCTGCAGGAATCTCAACATTTTGACGACGAAGAGCCTCCTCAATATCTTGAACCGTTAAACCTTGGGAGGCGAGTCGGTCACGATCGAGCCAGATTCGCATGGAGTAGCGCCGGTCACCGAAGATTCGGACATCGGCCGCGCCCGGAAGATTCTGAAGTCGAGGCTTCACAACTCTGTTTGCGAGGTCCGAAAGGTCCATTAGGGACATCGACTCGCTATTGAAGGTGAGCCAGATAATGGGCTGCGCATCAGCTTCCACCTTGGAAATGACCGACTCACTCACCTCCTCAGGCAGGCGCGAGCGAACCCTGGCCACTCGATCGCGCACATCGGAGGCTGCACTATCCGGGTCACGATCAAGCTTAAAACGCACTGTGATCTGAGACCGCTCGGATCGTGAGATGGAGGTAAGGACCTCGATACCCTCAATGCCTGCTATGGAGTCTTCAAGGGGTTTCGTTACTTGAGACTCAATGATTTCGGGCGAAGCGCCCCGGTAATCGGTGCTTACCGTTACGATGGGCTCCTCAATTTTTGGATACTCACGAATCGAGAGTCGGTCGAGGCTTACAAGACCAAGAAGCATCAAGATAAGAGAGAGCACCGTTGCAAAAACGGGGCGGTCAATGCAGACCTGAGAGAGCCTCATCTTTGAATTAAGGCTTTGGGCTAAACGCTGCGTTTAAGATTCGCACATCCTGTCCCGGCGCGCGAATTTTCAGTTGCCCAGCAATGACCACTTCATCACCTTCGGCCAGACCCTCGAGGACCTGAACCTCTTTCTCCAACCGGATACCCAACTTAACCCGAACCTTCTGGGCCTTGCCGTCCACGACCTTCCAAACAAAGAAGCCCTCTCGGTCCCCCACCAAGGCTTCTTCCGAGACAAGAAGACCATTGTCGATGGTCTTCAAGCGTAGGCCTGCCCGACCAAACATCCCCGTCTTCCATCGCCCATCTAAATTGGGCATCCCCGCTCGCAATCGCAGGAAGCGGCCGTTTTGATCCACTTCGACATCAATAGCACTCACCCGATAAAGACGGTCATCACGAACATCTTCGGTCTGAATACTTAATACCTGCCCAACGGAAACTTGGCTGGCAAAGCGCTCTGGCACTCGAAAGTCGAAGTGCATACGTTCGGTATCCTCAATGGTGACAAGTCGCTCGCCCTCTTTCACGTAGTCGCCAACACTCCAGTCTTTAAGACCCACTCGACCCGCGAATGGCGCCCGAATTTCCGTACGAGCAAGCCGAGCAAAACTTAAATCACGCTTTGCTTTCGCTACAGCAGCATTGGCCTTTGCCTCGTCGAGGCCTCGCGGACTAATAAACTGTCGATCGAAAAGTTCTTGGGCCCGCGCAAAATTAGACTCTGCAAGGTCGGCCTCTGCCTTGGACTGTGCGTATTCCGCCCGAAGAAGGCTGTCATCAAGCCGCACGAGGATCTGACCAGCAGAAACCTTCTGACCGTCGCGGAACCCTAGCTCTGAGATGCGTCCTGATATCTCAGGCCTGAGGTCGACGCGATCGATTGCTTTGAATTCCCCTGTGACCCAGAGCGTATCCGACACCTGACGGCGAACAACCTTCGTCACCTCCACAGGAGCGGCCATAGCGCCACGCCCCCCGGGCCCACCACCGCCCAAAGCCTTTGGCGCTACTGACCCCTGCGAAGACTGAGCAGGCGAGGATGCGCCGGAGCCAGACATAAGCTGCTCCAACCAGCCCATTCGGAATGCAATGAGAAGTAACAAGGCAAGCCCAATGAGTAAAACGACAAATAAGCGGAAGTTAAAACGCAAGACTTGCTATTCCTTGAATCCTAAGCATGTTGAGGTGAGTGGGCGGCCAGAAAAAACAACGACCCCCTTTGTTATCAAGAACGCTTTCATCTTGAGCATAGCAAGTTACGAGAGGGCAGGTATACCCTTATTTGCGAGGCTGTCGGCACGTTCATTCCCGTAATCGCCAGCATGTCCCTTTACCCAGCGCCACGTTACCGAGTGCCTGACTAAGGCCTGCTCAAGTAAAAGCCAAAGGTCTTGATTGGCCACAGGTTTGCCAGCACTCGTGCGCCATCCACGGGCTTTCCATTGGTGGATCCACTGCTCGATACCATTCTTAACGTACTGAGAATCAGTAAAAATTGTGACATTGCAGGGCTTGTTCAAGGCATTAAGCCCCTGGATCACCGCCATTAATTCCATTCGATTGTTCGTTGTGATGGGCTCTCCGCCGCCGCGCGCTCGCTCTTTAACCTGAGGGCGCAGCAGTACCCCCCAGCCCCCAGGGCCGGGGTTCCCCTTACCGGCGCCATCGGAATAGAGATCAACTTGCGGCCCTTCGGTCACTTACTGGCCCTCACACTCGAGCCAACCACAACCTGAGAGGAGGCAGTGGTCTTGCGCTGACGCCAGCTGGTCCTCATCATCCGCATACCCTCACGACGCTTGACTGCAGAGAGAAGATAAATGGCTCCCAAACCTGGCCACCATCGGGCCCCGGCCGCCTCAAGCCAGGCAAGTCTCCTCCACCACGAGGGCTTCGAAACCACTGGTCGGTACAAGGCTGCAGCCCCACCATCGGGTGTCATACCCAGCACTCGGCACCAGTCCTTTAAACGACCAAGGCTAAGCCATTGGTTTCCAGCAGGAGGGAAGTAGCGTGTTGCAAGAGGCTGATGCAAGGCCCAAAGGCTGTGTGGATTAAAACCTAGTACAACCAAACGGCCCTCGGGTATTAGTACCCGCTCAGCCTCACGCAGCAAACTGTGCGGGTCTGAGACAAGTTCAAGACAGTGCACCAAAACAACCAAGTCGACCGACTCCGACTCAACGGGAAGGGCATTAGGATGGCAAACAATCTGCTGCTCGGTCGCCGAGCCAACGGGCTGCGGTCCAAAGAAACTGATTCTCGCCTTGCACAGCATACGATTCGATGCTAAGGCATTAATGTCAGACGGCCCAACCTGCAGCGCGTTATAACCAAACTGGTCAACCAGCCTCTCCTCAAGCCACTGACACTCCGTCTCGAGCAGCGCCTGACCCGAAGGGCTTTTTAACCATGCGGCCCAAGACTGGTAAGGGTTCTGGACGGTTGAATAGGAATGTGGCCTTAAGGACATAAATTGGCTGAATCACGTAGCATTAGGCATGAGTTTCTATTATCAACCGAGCCCATGACATTGTTTGATGCTCCCGTAACCATTAGCCCTATTCACGCGTTTGAAGACAACCTTATTTGGTGCCTGCAACGGCCGGGCGTGACGGACGTTGCCGTGGTTGACCCGGGTGACGCAGTCCCCGTTATTGATTGGCTAAATACTCATCAGAAGGCACTTACCAGCATCCTAATTACGCATCACCACGGGGACCACACCGGAGGAATAAAGGAGCTTATTCGTTACTGCCTTGCCAATCATCATAAGGCACCCATAGTCTATGGGCCCACTTCCTGTGTGAGCAAAGGTGTAACTCATGTTGTGGGAGAGGCGGACACAATCAGGCTTAAAAGTCTTGGCCTAAGCTTCAAGGTGCTTTTCGTGCCTGGCCACACCGACGACCACCTTGCCTACTTCACTGACCCTATAACTCGCGAGAGCAAAGCTGTCTTCTGCGGAGACACGCTCTTTGCTGCAGGCTGCGGCCGTCTTCTGGGGGGAACGGCCGAACAAATGTTCGACTCCTTAAACCGGCTTTCAAGCCTGCCGCCTCAGACCGAAATTTATTGCGCCCATGAATACACCCTTTCCAATCTAAAGTTTGCAAGGTCCGTATGCCCAGGGTCCCTCGCCATTCAAGAACGACTGCTTGAGGTTGAAAAACTCCGCAGTGAAAATCAACTCACCCTTCCCTCGACCATGGCAGAAGAGCTGCTTACCAACCCCTTTCTTGGCTGCGCCAGCGTTGCAGACTTTCGCCAACTTCGTCAGGCGAAAGACCAATTTCGGCTAACCCTGTAGTTCCTTATAGAATCAGTCAATGAAAGTTTTTCTATTAATTCTTGCTGGGGCTTTGGTCGGTTTAACCGGTTGCGCAACAACTCCCTCGTCACAGGTTAACGACTCGGCTCCCGTCTCTAATGCAATCGCAGAGAGCGTTGAAAAACCCAACCCAATAGGAAGCAGTGCCTCGACAGGCACTGGCACAGATGCGCAACAGCAGAACAGTGATTCAAGTTCAGGCGATCCCATTGAAACACTCATCGGTGCAACGCCGGCCTACGACAATCTTGTCGATCGCATTCGATCGGGTTTTGCAATGCCCGATATGCCACGCTCAAGAATTAAGCCGTTCATTAAACGATTCTTATCAAAGCCCGACTATCTGAACCAAGTCTTTGCACGAGGCGGACCTTACCTGCATCATATTGTTGAAGAAATTGAGGCGCGTGGGCTTCCAATGGAGCTTGCTCTTCTGCCCATTGTTGAGAGCGCCTACAACCCCCAGGCAACGTCTCATGCAAAGGCTGCCGGCCTATGGCAGTTCATTCCGTCCACAGGTCGTATTTATCAACTCTCGCAAGATTGGTGGATGGATGAACGCAGAGATGTCATTGAATCAACACGCGCTGCGCTGGACTACCTTGAAAAGATCTACGCTCAGCATGGTAATGACTGGTTTCTAGCCCTTGCGTCCTACAACTGGGGAGAAGGAGCCGTTAGCAGGGCCATCCTCAGAAATAAGGCGGCTGGGAAACCCACCGACTATCTCAATCTTCGTATGCCCCGCGAGACTCGCAACTATGTTCCGCAACTCATTGCGCTAAGGGATATTTTAGAAAGCCCGCAAGACTTTGGTCTAACCCTACCCTACGTCGAAAACCGGCCTTACTTCGCACTTATTGATAAGAATCAGTCCATTGACTTGAAGCTTGCAGCCGAGCTTGCCGAGCTTGATCAAGAGGAATTTCAGGCTCTCAACCCCCAACTGCGGCGCCCTGTTATTGAAATTAGCCGAACCAACCGAATTGTTTTGCCCATTGAAAACGTGGATCGGTTCAATTCAAACCTTGCGAAGTACCTTGCAAAGGGCCTGCCCTTAGTCACCTGGAAGCCCTACACCATGAAACGGGGCGATTCCCTTCAATCCATTGCCTCACGGGCTGGCATTTCAGCCGACGTTCTGGCGAAGGCAAACAGCCTTAAAAGCGGAAAAGCTAAGCTCTTGCCTGGAACTATTCTGCTTGCTCCTTTAGCGGCTCAGCCAATCAGCGGTCCAGCGCTGGAAACAACACTAGCTAGCTTCAAGGGTGCCCGAACGATTGAGCGGGAGTATGTACCCGCAAAAACCTACGTCGTGCGCCGCAATGAAACCTGGCAGTCTATTGCGCGCAAATGGAGGGTACGAGTAGCAGATTTAAAGGCGCTTAATAAAGGAGTTGCGCAGCTGAAAGCAGGTATGCGACTTGTCTTAAGGCCCGGAAGATCCCGAACGGTCATTACGGAGGCAAACGGCAAACGTCTCTACAGACGTTAAACCGTTAAGAAGTTAAGTTCCTAGAACCTGCCGTTCATTCCTACAAAGCAGATTTAAGCGTCATCGTACGTAGCCGCCGAGCAAACTCCTCGCAAGCAGCAATACCGCTGACTTCGGCTTTTTGACACCATTGATGAACAGCAGAAATGGTTTGCTCAACGGACAAAGCCCGTTGAGCCCAAATGGCTTCGAAGTCAGTACGTAACTGCCCTGCTGTTCTCGAAAGATCGGACAGAGGGTTGGTGTTAGCGATACTTGCCTGAAACTTTTGCACACGCTTAGAGAGTCTTGCCATTAACTCGTACTTGCTCGAGATAATGGCCTGAACGGTTGCAGCATCAATCTCGAATTTATCGGGGTTAATTGCAACGTCTGACATTGGAAGACTACGTGGCTTCGCTACACCCAAACCCTGAAGTATTCGAATGTACATCCAGCCAATGTCGAATTCGTACCAACGATAGCTTAATTTCGGCGAGGTGGCATGAGCATGGTGGTTGTTATGAAGCTCTTCACCCCCAATAAGAATGCCCCACGGAATGAGGTTTGCGCTGGTGTCTGGGCTCTTGAAATTGCGATAACCCCAGTAATGCGCAATGCCGTTAATAACGCCCGCAGCAAAAAATGGAATCCACATCATTTGAACAGCCCAGACCGCAGCACCAATGACTCCGAATAGAGCTACATTGATGATAAACATTAATGTCACACCAAGAGCGCTGCGCCCGGTGTAAACATGCCGCTCAACCCAGTCATCGGGGCAGCCATGGCCATAACGATCAAGAATGGTATTGTCCCTGGCTGCAACTCGATAAAGATCAGCCCCCTGCCAAAGCACCGCGGAAAGCCCACGCGTTTGGGGACTATGGGGGTCTTCTTCCGTTTCACATTTGGCGTGGTGCTTGCGATGAATAGCGGCCCACTCTTTGGTGACCATGCCCGTGGTAAGCCAAAGCCAGAACCGGAAGAAGTGAGAAACAATGGGGTGCAATTCAACCGCCCGGTGAGCCTGACAACGATGCAAGTAAATGGTGACGGCGGCGATCGTAATGTGGGTGACCGCAAGTGTGAAGGCAACAATTTCAAGCCAGCCCCAGCCGGTCAGCCCATACTTTACAAATTCAAAGATCGCGTCCAAGGCACTCCCCTTTATCCCTTGATTGTGGAGAAATAACTCATAAGTCCCTCAAGTATCTCACTTTTTTGACATCGACGCACGCACCAAGCTGACACCAAAAAAGCCATCTGTATACGATCGATGGGGCCAAAGCCGTAGCTCGCCTTGGTCACCGAGCCACTTTGCCTCCGGCTTGGCAATGATCCCCTGGCGGGACAAAATGCGCTCTGCCGACTCCCTTGAAAACTCGGCATGGGCTGTAAGGAAACGCTCAACCTGCTCCTCATTCTCCTCGCGCCTGAGGCTGCAAGTCGCGTAGACCAGTCTTCCACCAGGCCTTACCAGTGTTGAAGCTGCATTCAAGATGGATGCCTGAAGAACAAGCAAATCAGCCAGACCCTGGCCAGTCTGTCTCCACTTTAGGTCGGGGTTACGACGTAGCGTTCCAATACCCGTGCAAGGCGCATCCACAAGCACAAGGTCAGCCTTTGCACGAAGCCGCTTAATTCGTAAGTCATTGAGCCCCTGAAGAGCAATGGCCCAGACATTCGAAAGCCCGCTTCGCGCGAGCCTAGGCTTAAGCCTTGCCAGCCGGCTTGCTGAGGTGTCCAAAGCGTAGATACGCCCTGAATTTCGCATAAGCGCACCAAGCGCAAGCGTTTTCCCGCCTGCGCCCGCACAAAAGTCGACAACGGTCTGACCCCGCTGAGGCGCGCAAAGCCTCGCAAGCAACTGGCTGCCTGCATCTTGGACTTCAAAATAACCTCGCTTGAAAGCACTCAACCCCTGCAGGGCCGGCCGGCCCTGGCAGCGCAGGCCCTCGGGTAGCCAATCGATGGGCTCAGCAGCAATACCCGCGAGGCCAAGCTCGTCGCGTAAGTGAGCGAGCCCCTGGCCCTGTGTAAGGTTTAGTCGAAGGTCAAGAGGTGCCTCCTGGTCAAGGAAGCCCGCCAGACGACCGGCCTCCTCCTCACCCAGTTGGTTCACCCAGTCCTGCCAAATCCAGTCAGGAATGCAATAGCGCTGCTGTGCGTTGAGCCCTTCGAACCCTTGCTCCTGACGTTCTGCCCAATGCAATTCACTGGCAGTCAGTTTTACAAGATCACCCTTGCCAACAAGAAATCCAACCATCACTGCCATCGATCGAAGTTCAGAAGCAGAAAGTGCCGAAGTCGTAGCTGTTGCCAGGGACCTACCCGTTGCAACAGCCTCAAGCCATGTCCATCGTCTGACTGCAAAGTAAAAACATTCGGCCAAGCTGTGTCGTTCGCGCTGTCCAAGAACTCTGTTCCTGTCAAAAAGGCTTGAAAGCACCTTGTCAGCGGGGGAGGAAAAGCCCGAAACCTCGCGTAAGGCCTCGACCAAATAGGCCAGCATGGAACTGCTATTGAGGGCTGTTACCCGGGACTTACGCTGAGTTGAGGATGCAGAAGGCATGAAGAGAATTGCATATCCGAAGGAAGGTCTGTCTGAGGTTTGAGAACACTCCAGCGATGATTAACAAGCTGAAGATCGCCTCGTAACAAGGCCCATGTCACCATGGGCAAAAGCCTATGCTCCATTTCGAGGACTCTTGCGCCCAAGCTGTCTTCCGAGTCTTGCGGCAGGACACGCACAACCGCTTGGGCAAGTATAGGCCCCTGGTCAAGCTCTGGTGTCACGCTATGAACCGTGGCCCCATGTATGACCACGCCATCTTGAAGAGCCCGCGCATGGGTATGGAGCCCTGGGTAAGCAGGCAGTAAAGATGGATGAATATTAATAAGCAGTCCACGAAAGCTCTGAAAAAAGGCAAGCGTCAGAATGCGCATAAACCCGGCCGAGACGACAAGTGTCGGCTGAAACTGGTTAAGGCGGCCTGCCAAGTTACGATCAAACTCCTCGCGAAATGAAAAATCGGCGTGGACAAGAAGTTCAGTCTCAAGGCCTTGGTCACGCGCCCACTTTAGCCCATAGGAGTCGCCTCGATTTGCGATGACCAGCCAGTCAAGCGCAAACCCATAGGCCCGTGCAGATTCATAGAGCGCCTGCAAGTTTGAACCCCTGCCGGAGACAAGGACTGCCAATCGAGGCGTCCCGCCCTGAGGCCAGGATTCCGAACTTTGCGCTTGGTTTGTGGATTCGTGAATCGAAGAGATCACCATAGGCACGCCATTCTAAGGCTTGAATCTATAATTCTTTGTTTTGACACGTATCCATGTTCAACCTACGCAGTCTTTCGCTTGCCCCAAACGAGCCAGGCGTCTCAAGCATCTCCAGTGGGCACCTTGGGCATGGGCTCAAGAATCCGCCTGGTCGGCCGCGTGTGGTTGCCATTGGTAACTTTGATGGCCTGCATTGTGGGCATCTTGCGTTGCTGCAATCGCTTGGGCTTATTCAGAAAGCTCTCGCCGAAAGAGGCCAGCTTTGCAATCAGACGATTCTTAGCTTTGAGCCCCATCCGAGAGCTTTCTTTCAACCCAATCAGGCCCCGGTAAAGATCCTGCCCTTTAGCACCAAGGCGCTTTCTCTGAAACAACTTGGCCTGCAGGAACTCGCCATCCTGACCTTCAACCAAGGCCTTGCCTCGATGACCCCCGAGGATTTCGTCCGCCGAGTTTTGGTTAATGCCTTGCAGGCCAAGGCCGTGGTTGTGGGTGAAGACTTTCGTTTTGGATCCAAACGTGCGGGCTCCGTGGGGACGCTGCAAGCAATGGGGGCGGAACTTGGCTTTGAAGTCAGAGCGGTGGCCTCGGTTATGCATGAGGGCCATAGAGTCTCAAGTAGCCTTTTAAGACAGCTGCTGCAATCGGCCGATCTGCCCGGCTTCAAAAAACTAACGGGTCGCGATTACGAGCTGACAGGGCGGGTGAGCTACGGCAAGCAACTGGGGCGCACCCTTGGCTTCCCCACGCTAAATATCGCTATGCCCGAGCGACTTGCTATTTCAGGCATTTTCGCTGTCGAGGTCTTGGGCCTGACGTCGTCAGAGCCTGTAATGGGCGTCGCAAGCCTTGGACGCCGACCTACGGTTGAACAAAAGGGCCGCAACCTACTTGAAGTCTACTTATTTGACTGGAACCAATCGGTCTACGGTAGACGTGTCTGCGTGAGGCTCAAATCCTTTATTCGCGCTGAGCAAAAATTCGATGATCTAGAGACAATGCGGTTACAGATGCTTCAAGACATGGCTCAAGCCCGCGATTTCCTTCAAAAAACCGAGTAAGCAGACCCAATGACCGATTACCGAGCAACCCTACAACTCCCAGAAACCTCCTTTCCCATGCGAGGTGACCTGGCAAAACGAGAGCCAGGCTGGGTAGCCAATTGGCAAGAAAAAGGCTTTTACCAAAGGCTTCGCAAGGCAGCACTGGGACGCCCGGTTTTTACGCTCCACGATGGGCCGCCCTATGCCAATGGCGATATTCACATTGGGCATGCTGTCAACAAGATTCTTAAAGACATCATCGTGAAGTCGAAAGGACTCGCAGGCTTCGATGCTCGCTACGTTCCGGGCTGGGACTGTCACGGCATGCCGATTGAAATTCAAATTGAAAAACTCCATGGCAAGGGGCTTGCAACCCGAGAAGTACAAGCGAAATCTCGGGCTTACGCGCAGGAGCAAATTGAGCGACAGAAAAAAGACTTCATCCGACTTGGTGTCCTGGGTCAGTGGGATCAGCCCTACAAGACCATGGATTTCAAGAATGAGGCTCACGAACTTCGGACACTTCAAGCGATTGTTGACAAAGGTTTTGTCTATCGAGGCTTGAAGCCTGTGAACTGGTGTTTTGACTGCGGGTCTGCCTTGGCAGAGGCGGAAGTTGAGTATGCCGATAAAACCGACCCCGCCGTTTATGTCAGCCTATCGGCATCCGAAACGACGAAAGAAACCCTCGCGCAGATTCTAGGTATCGAACTTAAACAAGAGACTCTTGCCGTCGTCATTTGGACCACTACACCGTGGACCCTGCCCGCCAATCAGGCGCTCAATGTCCATCCGGATGCCTCAATGGCACTGGTAAAACTTGACGATGCCGTTCAGGAACAACATCCAACAAGGTTGTTGCTTCTTGCCGAAGAACGTGTAGAGCCCTGCCTTTCTGAGTGGAAAGTATCCGGTCGGGTTCTCGCACGTTGCAAAGGTCAGGAGCTTGCTCAACTGACATTTCAACATCCACTCTGGAAGGCCGACCCGGGCTATCAACGCGAGTCAGTCGTCATTCCGGCTGAGTACGTAGGCTTGGATGCAGGCACAGGCATCGTGCATTGCGCACCGGCCTACGGTGTTGAGGACTTTTTAAGCTGGCGTGCAGCTGGTCACGCCGATGACACCGTCATAAACCCCGTGATGGGTAACGGCCACTATGCCGAGAGCCTGCCGCTTTTTTCGGGCATGTTCATTTGGAAGGCCAATGCTGAGGTCATTAAGCAGCTAACGAACTGCCAAAGCCTCGTCGCCTCCAGCAATGATCGGCACAGCTACATGCACTGCTGGCGACATAAGACACCCATCATCTACCGGGCCACCAGCCAGTGGTTCGCCAGTATGGACAAACCAGTCGGAGACAACGGCAAAAGCCTTCGTCAGCTTGCGATGGCGGCTGTTGAGCAGACAACGTTTTTCCCCGCCTGGGGAAAAGCAAGACTATCGGCCATGATTGCCAATCGTCCTGACTGGACGCTCTCGCGGCAACGCCAATGGGGTGTTCCGATGGCTTTTCTAGTGCATAAAGAAACCGGCGAACTCCACCCTCGTACATCAGAGTTATTAGAAATCGTTGCCCAGCAGGTTGAGCAAGGTGGTATCGAGGCCTGGCAGACACTTACCGTACCCGATCTCCTTCAACGTCTGCCCGCCACGTCCAAGGACCCGAAGCCCAGCGACTACGCCAAAAACCACGAGAAAAACCAAGACACATTGGATGTCTGGTTCGACTCTGGGACAACTCACGCCACCGTGCTTCGTGGCTCTCATCAGGATGAAACGGGCTTTCCTGCAGACCTTTACCTTGAGGGTAGCGACCAACACCGAGGCTGGTTCCATTCCTCATTGTTAACTGGATGCATGCTTGATGGACATGCACCCTACAAGGCACTCCTAACCCACGGCTTTGTTGTTGATGGCCAGGGGCGAAAAATGTCGAAGTCGATGGGAAATGTCATAGCACCTCAGAAAGTTTCGGAAACACTGGGGGCCGATATCTTACGTCTCTGGGTGGCCACCACCGATTACTCGGGGGAGCTCTCTATTTCTGACGAAATTCTAAAGCGCGTGGTGGAGTCTTATCGCCGCATAAGAAACACCATCACCTTCTTACTTGGCAACCTGAAAGATTTCGACCCGACAAAGGACCTACTGCCCACCGAGGATCTGCTCGAGATTGATCAATACGCGCTTGTTCTATGTGCTGACGTGCAGGCTGAGGTTATGCTTGACTACGATGCTTATAGATTCCACCCTGTCATGGCTCGTCTCACCCAGTTCTGCTCTGAAGACCTTGGAGCCTTTTACCTCGATATTCTTAAGGACCGTCTGTACACATGCGCGGCCAATAGTCATACAAGACGCTCTGCGCAGACAAGCCTCTGGTATCTCAGTGACGCTTTGATTCGACTCATGGCTCCGGTTCTTTCATTCACAGCGCAAGAGGCCTGGGAGTCTCTTAACCACCAAGACCCCCAGGCCATGGTCTTTGCAGAGCAGGTCGCTTGCCTTCCTGCACCGCCAGATGCTGCAAACTTGGCCAAGAAGTGGGCATCCATTCGGCAGGTCCGTGCGGAAGTGATGAAGGCCATCGAAAAGTCTCGTGAGGCGGGACAGGTAGGCTCCTCCTTGCAAGCAAGTGTCAAAATCGGGGCCTCCGGTGATCAGGCCGAAGCCTTGCTTAGCCTTGGCGACGATCTGCGTTTTGTCATGATCACTTCTGAGGCGCAGGTGCAAGTCGCACAATCAGGGCAAAACGTCGAAGTCGAAGTCACACCCATGGAAGCCCCGAAATGCGCCCGTTGCTGGCATCTGCGCCATGATGTTGGGGGTTCAGAAGAGCACCCCCTGCTCTGCGGACGTTGTCAGTCCAATCTGTTCGGACAGGGAGAACAGCGATTCGCAGCCTAAGACCGTGGTTTGCCTTAGTTTTAAGTCTGCTGTTTATCGACCAGCTTACGAAGCTTGCCACCATTTCCCTTCTAAGCTATAGCAGTGTCATTGAGCTAACCTCATTCTTTAATTTCGTTCACGTGCGAAACCCCGGTGCAGCCTTTAGCTTCTTGGCCGATGCCGAAGGCTGGCAGCGCTGGTTTTTTTCCGGCCTTGCCGTTGCAATCTCGGCGTGGCTGGGTTTCATGATTTGGCAGTCCCCCGACGACAAGCTCTTTTGCACAGCAGCCAGCCTTATGATGACCGGTGCCCTAGGTAACCTCATTGATCGCGTGGTTCATGGGGAGGTCATTGATTTTCTTGATTTTCATTGGGCAGGCTGGCACTGGCCTGCCTTTAATATTGCAGATTCTGCCATTACAGTCGGCGCCATTCTTTTTGTATGGGTTGAAGTTCTTCGCTACCGAAAACCGAACGCCAAATCGGAAGATCATGAGCAACCCCCTCAATCCTAGGCCCAAGACCCACATCGTCTTAGGTGTCACGGGAGGCATTGCAGCCTACAAGGCCTGCGAACTCACTCGACTACTGCGTAAGCACGGGTTTAGCGTACAGGTGGTCATGACAGAGTCCGCCCAACGATTCGTCGGACAGGCCAGTTTCCAAGCCTTATCTGGAAGACCTGTCTTTACAGATGCCTGGGACAGTGCCATTGATAACCAGATGCCTCACATCGAGCTCTCTCGTGAAGCCTCCTTCATTCTTGTAGCGCCCGCAACCGCCGACTTCTTAGCCAGGCTTGCGCAGGGACGCTCGGACGATCTTCTTACAAGCCTTTGTCTTGCCCGTGAGATACCGTTAGCCGTCGCTCCTGCTATGAATCGCCAGATGTGGCAAAACCCTGCAACCCAGACAAATGTCTCGCTTTTGCAGTCGCGTCAGATTCAAATCTGGGGCCCCGACCAAGGTGAGCAGGCCTGCGGTGAAACCGGCGATGGCCGAATGCTAGAGCCCGAGGAAATTGCTGAAAGACTCGAGCAGCATCTTCAGCTTCAATCAAAGACCGCGACACCCGAGCATCGAATTCCCCTAAGAGGCCTGCTTGCTCAACGCAGAGTGGTCATCACGGCAGGCCCAACCTTCGAGCCCATCGACCCCGTTCGAGGTATTACGAATCGGTCCTCGGGACAAATGGGTTTTGCACTTGCCCAGGCGGCCGTCGAGGCTGGCGCTAAAGTAACTCTTATCGCAGGCCCTGTAAGCCTCTCCACTCCCCAGGTCTGTCAACGCATTGATGTCATGACCGGACAAGAGATGCAGGCGGCAGTGGAGTCTTCTTTAAAAGAGGCTGGCCCCGACGCTGTGTTTATTGGTGTTGCTGCCGTTGCCGACTGGCGACCCGCGCATCTCAGCCATCAGAAAATCAAAAAAGAGTCCCAGGCTGACCTCGCGAAAATTATCTGGACGGAAAACCCCGATATTCTTGCTGGCGTAGCAGCAAGGTCGGTCGAAAAACGGCCCTTCACAGTTGGGTTTGCTGCAGAGACTGGCTCGCAAGAGGAGCTTGAAAACCTACTTCCAGGTAAAGCAAAGCGAAAAGGTGTTGACCTTCTTATTGGCAACCTGGTGCATGAGAGCCTTGGAACCCAGCAAACCAGGCTCACCATTTTTGATACAAAACGCCAAGACGAGACGGAGCAGCCCCGGTTTATTCGCCTTGAAAGCCAGACCAAGCCGCAACAAGCGGCAGAAATTATTCAACTCATTGCCAATCGGCTTCGCCCCAGCGTTTAGAACAAACCGTTAACGTATTGGTTAACCGGCAAAGGATTCACCCCTTGGCCTAGCGACCCGTGCTACCAAAGCCACCTCCGGTACGCTCAGTGGCCTCATACGATTCCACAATATCGAACTGCACCTGGGCTACGGGGACAATGACCAATTGAGCCAGTCTTTCCATGGGTTGGATAGTAAATGAGCGACTTCCTCGATTCCAGGCTGAGACCATCAATGGGCCTTGGTAGTCGGAATCGATGAGCCCAACCAAGTTTCCAAGAACTATGCCATGCTTATGCCCAAGCCCGCTTCGGGGCAAGATAAGTCCCGCATAGCCAGGGTTCTCAATGTAAAGCGAGAGCCCAGTAGGAACGAGCTCGGTCTCACCAGGCTCAAGCTGCAGGGGCCCATCAATGACTGCACGCAAATCAAGCCCTGCTGAACCGGTCGTTGCGTAGGAAGGCAGACTTTCACGAACACGGTTATCAAGTATTTTTAGTTTTACTACGTTCATGCCATCTCTCCCAATAGGGTTCGTAACCTCTCACCATCTCGCTGAAATAAACGAATCCCTTCGCTTAGCTTGTCTGTGGCCATGGCATCTTCATTCACCTGGAGGCGAAAATCGGACTCCCCTAGGGAAGACTCCTGCAGTCGCGGCACCCCATTTAAACTGGAAAGATCGCGAGGAAGAAGCGCCGGATCAAGTGGTCCCTGCAGTTCCCGGCTCATAAGGCCCTCAAGCAACTCGGGACTGACTGTGAGCAAATCGCAACCAGCAAGCGCCAAAACCTGCTCTACAGATCGAAAGCTTGCACCCATGACCTCTGTCTTATACCCGCGTTCTGAGTAAAGGGCATAAATAGCTCTGACTGACTGGACACCTGGGTCCTCGTCAACACCACTCCAAGTGACGCCGCGTGCCTTATGCCAGTCGGAAATGCGGCCAACAAAAGGAGAGATAAGCGTCACCCCCGCATTTGCACAGGCCATGGCTTGCGGCCTCGAAAAAAGTAATGTGAGGTTGCATGCAACACCACGGCGCTCGAGCGCCTCTGCTGCTCGAATCCCTTCCCAGGTTGCTGCAATTTTAATTAGCACACGGGCGGGGCTCACCCCATGCCGAGAGTAAAGCTCTAAAATCTCGTCCGCCTGCTGAATGGTGGCATTTGTGTTGAAGGACAGAGCAGCATCGACCTCGGTGGAGACTCGGCCAGGAATGATTTGAAGAATCTCGAGCCCAAACTGAACAAGGAGCCTTAGTAGCTGCTTACCTGCACTTTGATCGCGCGACTGTTGCAAAACATCGCGGACCAAAGGTCGGTACTGGCTCGACTCAACAGCCTTGAGGATTAAACTGGGATTTGTTGTTGCATCGAGCGGCTGGTACCGACGCATAAGCTCGAAGCTACCGGTGTCCGCCACCACTCGCGTGTGACGCTTTAGTTCTTCAAGGGCATTCATAGAAAACGGGCATGATCGAAACCCTCAATCATGCCCGAAATCGACGGGGCAGACTCCCCACCATTAAAAACGCAAGAGCTAAGTAAGCATATCTGCCCAAATGTTGCGGGCCCAACCAAGGGCGTACTTGCCCTCAAGCTCATTAGGTGCGGGACTCAGACCGCCAGCATTCTTATTCACCTTAACCACCGTCTTCTTCGCTGGATCATAGTTATAAACAGCTGAAACGTGCACAACATTCTTATCATCCACAAAGCTGTAGCAGGTATTGGCAAGCATATGAGGCTGGGGGGTACGCCCATTCATGAGCTCGACGATGGCGGCGGCCACCATCTTGCCATGCTGGTTGGCCATATGGCCAGACTTCGGCATTCCGGCGGCGGCTGACGTAGCGTCGCCGAGCACGTGCACGTTTTTGTGAACCTGAGACTCTAAGGTAAGCCAATCGACTCCTGCCCACAGATTATTCACGTTCACCAAACCTGCAGCATAAGCAATTTGTCCGGCCTTTTGCTGAGGAATGACATTCAAAACATCCCCTTTAATCCGGTCACCCACCTCGGTAATGAGGGTTTTATTACGAAGGTCGAGTTCGGTGACGTTCATGTTGGGAACGTACTCGATTAATCCCGGATACAAATCTTTCCAAGCCTTAGAGAACAGCGCACCCTTCGAAACGATCTTCGCGTTACTATCAAGAACAAGCACCTTACTTTTTGGCTTTTCACGCTTAAAATAACCAGCAACTTGACAGACACGCTCATAAGGGCCCGGGGGGCATCGATAGGGACCTTTCGGGACGGTCAAAACATACGTACCACCATTGGGCATAGCCTCGAGCTGTGCGCGAAGCGCTACCGTCTGTGGCCCAGCTTTCCAGGAGTGTAGGACAACTTTTTGTGCCTCGGCGTTAAGACCCGCAATGGTCTCAAAACGAAAATCGATACCTGGGGAGACAACGAGACGATCGTAGGGGATGGTAGAGCCCTTGGCCGTCATGACCACCTTTTTCACCGGATCGATCTGGGTGACCTCGTCGTAGACCATCTTAATTCCCCGACGCTCAAGCCCTTCGTAGCTTCGGGTGATCTCATTCATCTTACGAACGCCGCCTATCACAAGGTTTGATATGGGGCAGGAGTAGAACTCCTTTTGGCGCTCGATAAGGGTGACATCAATGGCTCCATCACTCCACATATTCAAATATTTAGCAGCCGTAGCGCCCCCAAAACCGCCACCAATCACTACAACGCGCCCTAGCTTGCCACCTGAACCGGCCATACCGCCCGAAGTCACACAGCCCGACAACCCAACCGTGGACGCAACAGCGGCGGCACCAAGTCCGGCCTTTAGGACGCCTCGACGATTCACTTTAACTTTATTCATTCTTGACTCCCTGAAATCACGTTAATGAACTTGGACGGTCTGCGGCACCGATGCAACACAGACCCTCCTGAATGAGCAGAAGCTTTAGCGCTTCTTGGGCTGACTCGCAAAAAAATCGGCCAGGGCGGCAACTTGTTCGTCTGAATATCCCTGGGATATCTGGTGCATGATCGTTGCCGGCTTTTCTCCCGACTTGAAGGCTTTCATGACAGAAATAAACTTGTCTCGGTCGTAGCCTGCCAATGACTCGATACCACCGACACTGTTACCGTTGGTGCCATGGCAGTTCGCGCAATTCGCAGCAATGTATCGCGCTTGATTTAGGTTAGACGCCTGCGCCGACGCCATGCCAGCCAGCAGAACTGCTGAGACGAGAAACACTTTTCGCATGATTCCTCCTAGTGTGAAAAACAATGAGCCCAAGCGGGTTTTTTATGCACCCCTAAGACCAAAGGCCTGAAAACATTCATTTATATGAAAAAGTGTATACGCTGTTTGAAGGAGCCAACCTCCGTGTAAACCCTAATCAGACTTCTGCAGGCTCTTTTTTCTTGGTTTTAGGTTTACTCCCAGAGCCGGAAGCCCGCCCAGACACAGGCTTTCGAGAGGGCTTGTCCCCTTCAAAAAAGAGCTCGACCGTTTCGCCGTCTTCAGCGAGCTCGATGTCAACGCGCCCACCATTCACAAGCCTGCCGAATAAAAGCTCATCGGCCAAGGCACGACGAATCTTGTCTTGAATCACGCGCTGCATGGGACGAGCGCCCATGGCCGGGTCAAAGCCCTGTTTCGCAAGGAAGCGCCGCAGCCCTTCAGAGAAGGCAACGTCAACCTTCTTCTCTTGGAGTTGCGACTCGAGCTCGATAAGAAACTTGTCGACGACTCGAAGAATAATTTCCTCGTCCAGCGACTTGAAGGAAACGATGGCATCGAGCCGATTGCGGAACTCGGGCGTGAAGACACGTTTGATTTCTTGCATCTCATCGCCGGCTTCGCGGGTATTACTGAAGCCAATGACCCGCTTATTGAGCATTTCCGCGCCAGCGTTTGTGGTCATGATAATGATGATGTTACGGAAGTCTGCTTTACGACCGTTGTTATCGGTGAGTGTGCCGTGGTCCATCACCTGCAGAAGAATATTGAAGACATCGGGGTGCGCTTTTTCAATTTCATCTAGCAACAACACAGCATGAGGCTTTTTCGTAATTGCCTCGGTCAGAAGACCACCCTGGTCAAAGCCAACGTATCCCGGAGGCGCGCCGATCAGGCGACTCACCGCATGCCTCTCCATGTACTCGGACATATCAAACCGAATAAGCTCAATTCCAAGAAGGTAAGCCAGTTGGCGAGCCACTTCCGTCTTACCCACGCCGGTTGGGCCACTGAACAAAAAGGAACCAATTGGCTTTTCGGGCTTGCCCAGACCAGAGCGTGCCATCTTAATAGCTGCCGCAAGGGCGTCAATGGCTGCATCCTGACCGAAGACAACATTCTTCAAATTGCGATCGAGCTTGGCAAGCACTTGCCTGTCATCGGTGTTCACCGTTTGGGGCGGGATGCGGGCGATCTTCGATACGATTTCCTCGATTTCGGACTTGCCTATGGTTCGCTTCTGCTTGCTCTTGGGCAAAATACGCTGCGCGGCCCCAGCCTCGTCAATAACATCAATGGCCTTATCCGGCAGATGCCTGTCGTTAATGTAGCGCGCCGACAATTCGGCCGCCGCCGTTAATGCACCGGCCTGATAGCGAACGCCATGATGCTCTTCGAAGCGTGTCTTCAGCCCCTTGAGAATTTGAATCGTCTGATCCACCGAGGGCTCGTCGACGTCAATTTTTTGGAACCGACGTGAGAGGGCGTGATCCTTCTCGAAAATGCCCCGGTACTCGGTAAAGGTAGTCGCCCCAATGCAACGTAGCGCACCCGAAGAAAGCGAGGGCTTCAGAAGATTACTAGCATCAAGAGTCCCACCCGAGGCCGACCCGGCGCCAATAAGGGTGTGGATTTCATCAATAAACAACACCGCGTGCTTGTCGGCCTTAAGCTGCTTGAGCACCGCTTTAAGCCTTTGCTCGAAATCCCCCCTGTATTTGGTACCAGCAAGTAATGCTCCCATATCAAGGGAATAGACCCTTGCCGACTCTAGAACCTCGGGCACTTGGCCCTCTGTAATTCGAAATGCCAAACCCTCTGCAATGGCCGTTTTACCCACACCTGCCTCGCCCACCAGCAATGGGTTGTTCTTGCGGCGGCGACAAAGAACTTGGATCACGCGTTCGACCTCATGCTCTCGCCCAATCAGTGGATCGATTTTTCCAGACTTGGCGAGCTTGTTGAGGTTTTGCGTGTATTGATCGAGCGCGGAGGGCTGGCTTGAGCCAGAGGAGCTTGAACCCGAGGATCCAGATGCGGCGGAGGATGACTCCCCTTCCGCTCCTGCTGCCTCTTCGGCAGGCGTTTGCGAAGGAGGCGTTTTTGTAATGCCATGGGCGATGAAGTTAACGACATCAAGTCGCGTGACACCCTGCTGGTGCAAGTAATACACCGCGTGAGAGTCTTTCTCGCCGAAGATTGCGACAAGGACATTCGCTCCCGTGACTTCTTTCTTTCCATTGGAGGTAGACTGGACGTGCATGATTGCACGCTGAATTACTCGCTGGAAGCCAAGTGTGGGCTGCGTGTCAACCTCTTCAGAGCCTTGAATAACCGGCGTATTTTCAGAAATAAAACCGGTCAAGTTCTGTCGTAAGAGAACAAAATCGACGGCACAGGCCTTCAAGATTTCGGAGGCGGAGGGATTATCTAAAAGGGCGAGAAGTAGGTGCTCAACCGTAATAAATTCGTGCCTTTGTTGCCGTGCCTCGACAAAAGCCATGTGCAGACTAACTTCAAGTTCCTGAGAAATCATGCTTCCTCCATGGTGCACTGCAGTGGATGCTGATGCATCCGTGAAAAACCGTTAACCTGCTCAACCTTCGTTTCTGCCACCTCTTTGGGATAGGTGCCGCAGGCCCCACGACCTTCGCGGTGAACCTTCAACATCACAAGAGTGGCTTGGTCCCGACCCATTGAAAAGAATTTTTGCAGGACTATGACCACAAATTCCATCGGGGTGTAGTCATCATTCAACAGATAAACCGTAAAAAGGGGTGGGGGCTTGACTTTCGCGGGGGCGCGTTCTAGCACCGGGAGGTCCGTTTGGTCGGGGATCAAAACCGGTTTTGAGGCCATGGGCAAGCTTGACAGGTTTTTCCTAAGGATGTGGGTGCAAAAACTTGATTCTAAAGCGCGAATAAGGTTGGACAAACAGCCAGCATTGCCCTATATTAACTCGTGGTTTGTGGCTCGCATGCCTCAAAGGTACGGCGCAAGGTGCGCGAAGGCTGTTTGTATCGCTCGATATCGACAGGTTTCTGTCCGAAGTTGGCCTCTTGACGTGCGTTTTATTTGTTTTTTTGTGAGGTGGTTAGCAGTTATGTCTACAGGTACAGTCAAGTGGTTCAACGACGCAAAAGGTTTTGGCTTTATTACCCCCGATGAGGGTGGCGAAGATGTATTCGCGCATTTCTCAGCAATTCAAACCAATGGGTTCCGTTCTTTGAAAGAGGGTCAAAAGGTTCAGTTCGACATCGTTCAGGGCCCAAAAGGAAAACAGGCTTCTAACATCGTACCGCAGGGTTAACGCCCAAGGCCCAGTACAAAGTTTTCCAAAATTAAAAACCCGGTAATTTCAAATTTACCGGGTTTTTTTACGCCCGTTTACGCCCGCCCCTTTAGGCCTTAGGACAGGGCGTGAACTAGAGTTGATCAATCATGACCTGACCAAACTCCGAACAAGACACTTGGGTTGAACCCTGCATGAGCCTGGCGAAATCGTAGGTAACCCTCTTGGTTGCAATGGCTTTCTCCATCGCTTGGATGACACCGTCAGCTGCCTCAACCCAGCCCATGTGACGAAGCATCATTTCAGCAGAAAGAATAAGAGAGCCCGGGTTGACATAGTCCTTGCCAGCGTACTTTGGGGCCGTTCCGTGCGTGGCCTCGAACATGGCAACACTGTCTGACAAATTCGCGCCAGGAGCAATACCAATGCCGCCCACCTGCGCAGCCAAAGCATCAGAAATGTAATCGCCATTTAGATTAAGTGTGGCAATCACGCTGTACTCTGAAGGGCGCAAAAGAATTTGCTGCAAAAAGGCATCCGCGATGGAATCTTTCACCACAATGGAGTTGCCAGTCTTCGGGTTTTTAAACTCACACCAGGGCCCGCCGTCGATGGGCTTGGCTCCAAATTCCCTTTGAGCTAACTCGTAACCCCAATCACGAAAGCCACCTTCGGTGTACTTCATGATATTTCCCTTATGAACAAGGGTGACACTAGGCTTGTCGTTATCGATGGCGTACTGTAGCGCTTTACGAACCAGGCGCTCCGTTCCCTCACGCGAGACGGGCTTAATGCCAATGCCCGAGGTCTCGGGGAAACGAATTTTCTTCACGCCAAAATCATTGATAAGTATTTGAATAAGTTTTTTGGCCTCAGGGGACTCGGCAGCGTATTCAACGCCCGCATAGATATCTTCGGAGTTCTCTCGGAAGATAACCATATCAACCTTTTCGGGCTCCCGCAGGGGGCTTGGAACGCCCGTGAAGTAGCGGACGGGACGAAGGCAGACATAGAGATCGAGCTGCTGACGAAGGGCCACGTTCAAAGAACGAATACCACCGCCAACAGGTGTTGTAAGCGGGCCTTTAATGGAAACGACGTAGTCCTTAAGCGCCCCAAGGGTCTCTTCGGGAAGCCAGACATCGGGACCATAGACCTTTGTTGATTTTTCGCCACAGTAGATCTCCATCCAGGCGATTTTTCTTTTACCACCGTACGCCTTCTGAACAGCGGCATCGACCACTTTGATCATGACAGGACTAATGTCGACCCCGGTGCCATCGCCTTCAATGTAGGGAATGATGGGTTCATCGGGTACATTGAGCGAAAAGTCGGTATTAACCGTAATTTTTTCGCCACGATTCGGCCGCACAATTTTACTAGACACAACCACTCCCTTCATGAAGTCAACAATATTACGAAAGTTTACTCTGCTTAGAACACCGGGCTCTTACTTCATTATCGCGCCTAGCTTATGTGTTCTAGCATATATAGCGATGGGGCTTTGGCCCGGCCTAGCGCTCGCACAAATAGGTATTGAGCAACCCGCCCGAACAGTGGGCTTGCAGATCAAAAGCATTGAGGTACGAGCCGAGCTTGCTGACACACCTGCGCTTCAGCAACGGGGCCTCATGTTTCGACGGAGCCTACAAAAAAACCATGGCATGGTCTTTGTCTTTGCAAAGGCAGAGCGCTATTGCATGTGGATGAAAAATACGCCTCTTCCCTTGTCAGTGGCCTTTATTAACGCACACGGCCGCATCGTGAACATTGAAGAGATGGAACCGCTTAGTGAAACCAGCCACTGCGCAAAGCAACCCGTGGCCTACGCGCTTGAGATGGAGAGGGGCTGGTTTCGACAAAACGGAGTGACCCCAGGTGAGCTGTTAAGAGGCCTGCCCTAGATGTTGAACCGCCCTGCCCCTCCTCCCTAACTTTAACGGGGAAAAGAACGAACAGGGCCATAAACCACCGAACGGTTAGGCCACGAGGCCTAGTTGCGCTTTAGGCCTAGGCTTTAGGCTTCCGCAAAATTCTTGGCAGCGAAATCCCAATTGACGAGCGCCCAGAAAGCGCCCAGGTAGTCGGGCCGACGGTTACGGTAATCGACGTAATAAGCGTGTTCCCAGACATCACAGGTAAGGAGCGGTTTGTCGTCACCAGTAAGAGGCGTTGCTGCGTTACTGGTGTTCACAATATCCAGGCTTCCGTCCGTCTTTCGAACAAGCCACGTCCAGCCTGATCCAAAGTTGCCAATTGCACTTTTTGTGAAGGCCTCTTTGAACCCATCGAAGCTTGACCATTTCGCCTCAATGGCCTTAAGCAAGTCACCCGAGGGGCTGCCACCGGCCTGAGGAGCAAGGCCATTCCAATAAAAGGTGTGATTCCAAACCTGAGCGGCATTGTTAAAGACACCGCCCGATGAGCGCTTCACAATGTCCTCAAGGCTCGCTGACTCGAACTCTGTGCCTTTGATCAGGTTATTCAGATTGGTTACGTAGGTTTGATGATGCTTGCCATAGTGATACTCCAAGGTTTCCTTGGAAATATGGGGGGACAAGGCATCCAGTGCATAGGGTAAGGCGGGAAGAACATGTTCCATGATGAAACTCCACTCATTGAGGTTTTTTAAAGGGGTAGGTGGTGAGCCCATTGAAACATTACGCGGCAGTCCTCGATGGGCAAGCCGCTATTATGCGACGGAGTTGCAGTTAACGGCCTGAGGGTTTACCGGGAACTACTGAAATAACCTTGGTCAAAGCAAGGCCATCTACAAACTGAAGTTTAAGACTGGCCTCGGGGGCGAGGTCTTGTGCATTACCTAGAAGATTACCGCTGGCGTCATAGGCAAGGCAATAGCCGCGCGATAGAATAGCGGTTGGGCTTAAACCCTCAAGTCTTAGATGCTCTCGTTGAAAAGCCATCTGACTGTCTCTTAGGCGCGAGCGAATGGCCCGATAAAAATCAGCTCGGCCTTGTTCAAGCCGTCGCGCCCATAGCTGAACCCGATGACGAGGATTCGGTAAGGCCCTTTCTGCAAGGTCGAGCCTTTGCTGGGCCGTCCGAAGCCTTGATTCCATTCCCCTTCTTAAAAATTCCACAAGCGCTGTAAGGCGCTCCTGATACTCTGCCTCGGCCTGGCAGACCCATCCAGCGGCAGCCGTGGGGGTTGCTGCACGATGATCGGCAACAAAATCAACAAGGCTCGTATCCGTCTCGTGGCCGACCCCGGCAACCGTGTAGCAAGAACACCTCGCTACCGCGCGCACCAGTTCCTCGTCATTGAAGGCCCACAAGTCCTCAAGACTTCCCCCGCCCCTTGTAAGAAGAATTACATCGGGAGCGTCTACCTCGGCTCGGCTTAATGCCTCAAGAATGGATTTGGGTGCGGCGGCACCTTGAACAAGGCATGGATAGACGGTAACCTGGAGCCGAGGGCCAAGCCGTCGAAGGGTTGTTAAAATATCCCTTAGCGCGGCGGCCTGGGTAGAGGTCACAACAGCTAACGTGCGCACGACGCTCGGAAAGGGCTTCTTACTCTCCGGGGCAAAAAGGCCCTCGACTTCGAGGCGGGCCTTAAGCCTTTGGAAAATCTCGAACAAACCACCCTGCCCTTGAGGCTTCAAAGCAAGAAGTCTGACCTGAAATTCTCCCTTGGGCTCATAGAGACCTGGAACAGCAAGGGCTTCGACAGCAAGGCCCTCGATAGGCTGAACAGCGGACTCGGCCAGTTCACGGCGGAACATCACAGCGCGCAGGCTCGCCTGATCGTCCTTGAGAACCAAATAACAGTGCCCACTTGCAGCGCGGGTGCATTGGCTAATTTCAGCTTGAAGTCGAACAAGTGGAAGCCTTTGCGAGAGCATCTGAGACACAATGCGATTAAGCATGGAGACGCTGACAGAGGGCGGCCCCGACTCGATGGAAGAGGAATACAAAACCGTCATTTAACTTGGGGCCACGAGCAGACTTACCCACAGAAGCGGCCTGAGGACTGGAAAGTTAGTTGAGATACCCCTATTTTTAAGGGGGTCCCAACAAAAACCGTTTTGAAAGCAATATTTTTTCTGGTAACCCATTGATTTGAATATATTTATTTTTTTTTGCATTTCGATGACCAAACGAGAACAGGCGCGTTATAACTCGTCAAATCGTCAAAAAAAACCTAAGAAACTCAATCTTTTAGCTCGCAATGCCGTCTATCCACAGAGTTATCCACAGGCTCCAAGAGATCAGCGATTACTATAAGACGCCCCTGAGCAGGCCAAGACTGTTGCTTCCTAAAGGTCATAAAACCCTGTCATCTACCCCATGCTGCCAACCGTCACCGATCTTACCCTGCTACGCCTTAAACGGCGGCTCTGGAGTCATTGGTTTGGGGCTTCAGCACCTAGCCCTTTTCGACCCCCACCCTCGGTGGATGACGCCCCCGCCCTCTTGAAACGAGGCCTGAAACGCCGACTCCTTCGCGCGAGATGGGCCTCGACAGTGATTTGGCTTCTGGCGTTACCGTTTTTGTTCGCTCTGAGCAAATTGACGAGTTCTCAGGCAAGGCGGCGACAGTCACTTCAGCAAAAAGCCAGGCGGGCGCCTCAGGGATGCTCTATTGCAGTGGGTAACCTTCTTGTAGGGGGTACAGGAAAGACCCCACTTGTTATTTCTTTAGCCAAGACGCTCACCCAGAGTGGGCACAAAGTTGCAGTACTCAGTCGGGGCTACAAGAGGGCAACCCCTAAAGTCTCGAGTCCAAGCACCTTGATCATTGGGCCGGACTGCCGCGATCCTGCAACAGGAGAGCTCCTTCACCCTGACTCAACCGGAGATGAACCATGGCTCATTGCCCTTCGGGCCCAGGTGCCTGTGGCCGTTGGGCAGGATCGCCACTTGGCAGCCCAGCAACTTTCGCAACACTTTCCTCAGATCAGCCTCTGGCTCTTGGATGATGGTCTATCCCAGACAAGCCTCTACCCCGATATACGAATGCTCGTCCTTGATGAAAGGGGAATGGGAAACGGGCATTGCCTGCCCTACGGTCCCTTACGTATGGAATGGACGAAGCAGCTTGCGTATGCCTGGTCTCGGCCCATTCATCCTTCAGAGAACCCGAGTGAAGAAAAATCACTCGTGCTGGCTCACCCCAAAGAACAGTCTTTTGAACAACTTTTCGAACAAAAAGGTCTGCCAAGCCCGTATCGACTTGCGACGAAGCGTTCGGCCTCGTGCTGGATCCATCTGAATGTTCGCGGTAATTCTGAGCCCGCGCCAACTCAGGGATTACTTCAACTGGATGAACAAAGACTTAGCCTGCAGGAGGGCTGTGTACGGTTTAAGTCTACCGAGCAACCAATTCTGGCGGTGGCGGGCGTAGCAAAGCCCTACTCATTCTTTGGAAGTCTCTCCGGATTAGGTATCGCTGTGGCGAAAACACTAGAACTTCCTAATCATCATCCAAGACCCATGCAATTGATCCAAGACTGGATCAAAAAGGAAAGGATCTTGGACCATTGCATCGTGCTCACAACAGAAAAAGACGCCGTTAAGCTTGCATGGCAGGGGCCTGAGGTTCGTGAAGATCAGACCGTCATAGAATGGTGGGCTCTGCAGCTTGAGCTATCGGTGGAACCGTCACCTCTGGAGTTTCTTGATGGATGCAAAATTACTTGAGATCTTGATCTGCCCGTGCTGCCATCAACCTCTGCACTGGGCCGCTGGTAAAGCAATGTTGATTTGCAAGGCTGAACGAATTGGTTTCCCCATCGAAATGGGTATTCCTCTTCTGCTCGAGGAGCAGGCCATCGCCATGCCCGAGATTGAAGTCGCCAAAAGCGATGCCAGTTGATTTCTGGGTCTGCATTCCAGCCCGGGTCGCATCAAGCCGCCTCCCCAATAAGGTCCTTCAGCCCATCGGGAAGGACCCCATGATCGTTCACGTGGTTCGGGCAGCGCTAGAGTCTGAGGCCAGTCGTATTGTGCTGGCCTTTGATGACTATTCAATCGCAGACTGTGTTAGCGCGACCCCAGACCTCAAAGAATTGCAACGCTTGCATTTCGTAAAAACTCGGCAAGACCACGCAAGCGGAACCGATCGGCTTGTAGAAGTGGCCACTAAACTTCAAGCGGCCGACAATCAGATCATTGTGAATCTTCAAGGCGACGAGCCGCGTATGCCCCCCTCTCTTTTGAATGAGATAGCAGGACTGCTCGAGAAAAGCCCAAGGGCTTCGGTGGCGACCGCGGCCTGCCCCATCCACTTGGTTTCTGAATGGGAAAATTCAGCGGCCGTTAAGGTGGTGACAAATCTTCAATCCGAAGCGCTTTATTTCTCTCGCGCGGCGATACCCGTGGCAAGGGACGCGGCAGATCCCAGCCAACCTGCTGCAGGCGCCCTTCGCCACATCGGCCTTTACGCCTACCGCTCTGCTGCTCTAAAGGTTTACGGTCAATGGTCAGAGGGACGGCTTGAGCAACTCGAGCGGCTTGAGCAACTGCGTTGGTTAGAGAATGGCCACCGGATTGTTGTAAAAACTCTAAGTAAGGCCCCGCCTGCGGGGGTGGACACGGCAGAGGACCTCGAACGCATCAGGGCAGATTGGACAGGCGACTTATAATGCCGGGAACGACAGATTTTTAAAACCACCCAGCTTTTCAGGGGGAGACAAATTATTATGAAAATTATTTTTCTGGGAGCCCCGGGCGCGGGCAAAGGAACGCAGGCCAACGTCATTAAAGACAAGTTTGGTATCCCCCAAATCTCTACGGGCGACATGCTTCGCGCGGCAGTGAAAGCCGGTACACCCTTGGGCATTGAAGCTAAAAAGGTCATGGATTCTGGCGGACTTGTGAGCGATGACATCATCATTAATTTGGTGAAAGAGAGACTCACCGAGCCCGACTGCCTTAATGGTTACCTGTTCGATGGTTTCCCTCGCACGATTCCTCAGGCCGAGGCCATGAAGGCTGCGAATGTTGGGCTCGACTGGGTCGTTGACATTCAGGTCAGCGACCAAGACATCATTGAACGTATGAGTGGCCGGCGAGTACACGTCGCCAGTGGCCGTACCTATCATGTTCGATTTAACCCTCCGCAGGTCGAGGGCCGCGACGACTTAACAGGCGAACCCCTTATCCAACGTGATGATGATCGCGAGGAGACGGTACGTAAGCGCCTCGAGATCTACCATGCACAAACAAAGCCCCTGGTTGATTTCTATTCCAACTGGTCTGCCACGGGCGATTCGGCAGCACCAAAGCTTGCAAGCATCAGTGGAATCGGGGCTGTTGAAGAAATTACTACGAGGCTTTTTGCTGCAATTGGGACGTCGTAAAATTGGGGCTGTAGCCTTCTTCTAGAAGACAGGCTCCAACCATTGGAAGGTCATTGTCAGCAGCAAACCCGCAAATAAACTCCCAGGCCATGGGCTCGAGATCTCGAATACGAGTATCAACCACCACACACTTAAGACCTGCAACAACCACCGGCTGGGCGTAAGGCGAGTAGCCTGCCGTCGACTGACCGAAACGACTGCCGCCGTTGGTGTCATACCCAGGACGAAACGGGGACAAGACCCCTGCGAGCCTCTCAGCCCAGTCTCTGGGTCGAAAAGGCTTGCCGTCGTTGGAGCGTCCCTCGATAAGAAATAGCTCTGCCATGAATGATTTATTAATAAACCGCTATGCTAGCAATTTAATCATAAAGATGTTGCACCGCACCTAAGTCATGCTGATTTCTTTCGCCGATAGCGCCTTTTTACCCACTGTGAGGCCAACGCAATGACCCCATTAATGCAAACCTACGCGAGGCTTGACGTGGGCTTTGTGCGAGGTTCGGGCTCTTGGTTATACGACGAGAAGGGCAATGCCTTTCTTGACGGTTTATCGGGCATTGCCGTGAATACCCTTGGGCACGCGCACCCACGCTTCGTCAAAGACATCGCAGAGCAGGCTGCAACACTTATTCATACATCTAATCTTTATCAAATTCCCCTTCAGACGCAGCTTGCTGAGAGACTGGTTTCACTCTCGGGTATGACCAATGCATTCTTTTGTAACTCTGGGCTCGAAGCCAACGAGGCCGCCTTGAAATTGGCGCGTTTGCATGGTCACAACCGGGGCTTCGATCGGCCTGAAGTCATTGTCTTTGAGAACAGTTTCCATGGCCGCTCCATTGCTACACTCTCGGCAACTGCAAATCCAAAGGTTCAAAAGGGCTTCGAACCGCTGGTTGAGGGCTTTACCCATCTGCCTCTCAACGATCTCAGCGCCATAGAGCAGACCCTTCGCGAGAAGCATCAGGTCAGCGCAATCTTTCTTGAGTCCATACAGGGCGAAGGCGGCATTCGCCCGGCAGATATCGCCTTTTTAAAGGGCCTGCGCGCCATTTCTGACCAGTACGATGTACTTCTTATGCTTGACGAGGTGCAATGCGGAATAGGGCGAACAGGCCGCTGGTTTGCCCACCAGTGGGCAGACATCACGCCCGATGTCATGCCCCTTGCCAAAGGGCTTGGCTCTGGCGTTCCCATCGGCGCAGTCGTAGCAAACGGCAAGGCTGCGTCTCTGTTTACCCCGGGAAGCCACGGCACTACATTTGGTGGAAACCCGCTTGCTATGCGAGCGGGGCTCTCCACTCTAGCCATCATTGAAGAAGAGGCCTTGCTTGAAAATGCAGTCGCGAGAGGGCAACAGATACGAACCGCGCTAGAGAAGGCTTTTGAAGGTGAGACCGCAATTACCGAGATTCGTGGTCAAGGCCTCATGATTGGCGTTGAACTCGACAGACCCTGCTCTGAGATTGTGAAGCTTGCGCTTGCCGCAAAGCTACTTATTAATGTTACCGCCGATCGTGTGGTTCGGCTGTTACCACCACTGACCCTCAATGCCAAGGAAGCTGCTGAGTTAGTAAATAGACTTATGCCAGTGATAAAAGAATTTCTTGACAAGCCCCTTGCGGGCCAAGGCTCCTAAAGGGCATTGCATGCAGCATTTCCTTGAATTTAAAGACTTAACCCAAGCACAGTATCACTACCTGTTTAAACGCACTGGCATTCTGAAATCACGTTTCAAAAGCTATGTGCGTCACATGCCTTTACGGGACCGCACATTAGTAATGATTTTTGAGAAAGCCTCTACCCGAACTCGGCTGTCATTTGAGGCTGGGATGCATCAGCTAGGGGGTGCAGCCATCTACTTAAATACACGCGATACTCAACTTGGGCGGGGAGAGCCTGTTGAGGATGCGGCACAGGTGATTTCTCGAATGTGTGACTTGGTCATGATCCGAACCTTCGACCAGGACATCATCCAGCGATTCGCGGACCATTCCCGAGTGCCCGTCATTAATGGACTCACCAACGAATACCATCCCTGTCAGATTCTTGCTGATATTTTTACCTTCATTGAACATCGAGGCAGTATCGAGGGGAAGACCGTTGCGTGGATTGGCGACTCAAATAATGTCTGTAACACCTGGCTACAAGCTGCGGAAATTCTTAATTTTCAGGTGCATGTCTCCACCCCACCGGGCTACGAGGTCGAACCCGAACGCGCGGGGCTTCATTCCACAGGCCACTTCACCGAGTTTCAAGACCCCATGCAGGCGGTCGCCGGGGTTGACCTTGTCACCACCGATGTCTGGACCAGCATGGGTTTTGAGGCCGAGAATGAAGTGCGACGTAAAGCCTTCGAGCACTGGTGTGTCGATACCGATATGCTCGCAACGGCAAAACCTGGAGCCCTCTTTATGCACTGTCTTCCCGCTCATCGCGGTGAAGAGGTTTCTGCAGAGGTGATTGATGGGCCCCAGTCTGTTGTTTGGGATGAGGCTGAAAACCGGCTCCACGCGCAAAAGGCTCTTATGGAGTTCTTATTGCGTGGGGAATTGTTAGACGATCAATAGCGCCGGCCCAAGTACTAAGCGTTTTAGAGTTCAAGTCTGTTAGTTACATCACAAGGGGGTTCATAGGTTTTATGGCTACAAAAGGCGTTAAGAAAGTCGTTCTGGCCTATTCCGGGGGTCTTGACACCTCCGTCATACTGAAATGGCTTCAGGACGAGTACCACTGCGAAGTCATTACCTTTACCGCGGATATTGGCCAGGGCGAAGAGCTTGAGCCCGCTCGAGAGAAAGCAAAGAAATTCGGCGTCAAAAAAATCTACATCAAAGACTTGCGCGAAGAGTTTATCCGCGACTTTGTCTTCCCAATGTTTCGAGCCAATACCGTCTACGAGGGGGAGTACCTTCTTGGAACCTCTATCGCGCGGCCACTCATTGCAAAGCACTTGGTTGACATTGCCCGCCAAGAAAAAGCCGATGCTATCTCTCATGGCGCCACTGGGAAAGGAAATGACCAGGTTCGTTTTGAACTAGGAGCCTACGCCCTAATGCCCAATGTTCAAGTGATAGCGCCCTGGAGGGAGTGGGACCTTCTGTCGCGAGACAAGCTACTGTCTTATGCGGACAAACACGGTATACCCGTTGATTACAAAAAGCGTAAAGGTGAAGCGCCCTTCTCCATGGATGCTAATCTGCTTCATATCTCCTACGAAGGAGGTGTGCTTGAGGACCCTAATAGGGCGCCACCCAAGACGGGCATGTGGCGACTTACCGTACCTATTGACAAGGCACCGGCAAAAGCCGAAGAAATTAGTCTTGATTTCGTGAAAGGTGATCTCGTTGCCATTAATGGTAGAAGGCAAAAGCCACATGAGCTCCTGCACAGCCTCAATCAACTTGGCGGAAAACACGGCATTGGTCGACTCGACCTTGTAGAGAATCGCTATGTTGGAATGAAGTCAAGGGGCTGCTACGAGACGCCAGGCGGCACCATTCTGCTTAGAGCACATCGTGCCATTGAGTCACTCACCCTCGATCGTGAAGTTACTCACCTAAAAGATGACCTAATGCCGCGGTATGCCGAACTTATTTATAACGGTTACTGGTGGTCACCCGAAAGGGTGGCGCTGCAAACCCTTATCGACCACACGCAAAGGAATGTGGCAGGGCGGGTACGACTTGAACTCCACAAGGGCAATGTCATTGTCACCGGACGGGAGAGCCCGAACTCTTTATTTGACGCAAAAATTTCTACCTTTGATGACGATGGCGGTGCCTACAACCAGGCAGACGCCTCGGGCTTTATTAAGCTCAACGCGCTTCGTATGCGTATTGCGGCAAAGAAGCATCGATAAGCAAATCACTCAAGAACTTCCGCGTGCCAACGGGACTGACTTCAACCTCTTGAATCGAAAGGAGACTTATGCCCTCGTTTGATACCACCCTTGAAGCCGACCTCAATGAGGTCCGTAATGCCGTTGAACAGTCTATGAAAGAGATCGGCACCCGATTTGACTTCAAAGGCTCCTCCGCCAAGGTTGAGCAGTCCAATCGGGAACTCAGCGCCTACGCCGACAGTGAGTTTCAGCTGGGCCAAGTGCGGGATGTCCTTCTAAATAAAGCAGCAAAACGCAGTGTTGACGTTCGTTTTCTTGAACTCGGCGACGTTCAAAAAATTGGAGGTGATCGTGTGAAACAGATCATCGTAGTTCGACATGGCATTGCAGGTGAAGACGCCAAGCGCATTGTTCGAATAATTAAAGACAGCAAGATAAAGGTTCAGGCATCCATCCAGGGAGACGCGGTACGAGTAACAGGCTCAAAAAGGGACGATCTTCAGGCTGTTATTGCGTTACTTAAGAAAGAAGTAACAGACCTACCTCTTGGGTTTGGAAATTTTAGAGACTAAATAAACTAGCCTAAAATCCGCGCCCAAGCTGAGTGATTGTGGATGGATTCAAAGTTCTCGGCCTCAACTCGAAAACCCTGCACGGCTTCGATTGATCGCACCGACAAGGCAACATCTCGCACAAGATCCTCGACAAACTTAGCGTTGTCGTAGGCGCGTTCGGTGACATACTTTTCGTCGGGTCGCTTAAGCAAACCCCAAAGCTCACAAGACGCCTGCGACTCGATGATTTGAATACAAGACTCTAGGCTGGGGCTAGGTTTCGAAGGGTCTAGAGAAAGCTCAACCGTCACCTCGGAGCGTTGATTATGAGCTCCATAGTCAGAGATTTCCTTCGAGCACGGGCAAAGGCTCTTCACGGGCACTTTGAAGCAAACGGCCAGCCGGCCAAGCTCACCCGCTTGAACGTCACAGGACATGGCAATCTTGTAGTCCATTAGGCTCTCAACACCGCTAACGGGCGCTACCTTTCTCATAAAGAAAGGGAACGAACAATGAAACGTTCCGTCACACGCTTCAAGCATCACGACCATGTCTTTAGCGAGCTCTTTTAGGCTGGCAGGGGAAAGACAGACAGCCTCTTTACTCATGGTTTCCAAAAGTGCCACAAAGCGTGACATATGCGTTCCTTTTTGGCCCGCGGGTAGGGAAACAGAGAGTTCAAACTCGGCAACAGAGGACTGCGGTTGGCCATTTGCCTGCACTAAAACGGGATAACGAACGCCCCGCACCCCAGCGCGGTGGATAGCAAGATCACGGCGATCGGGTTCGCCCTGAACGTCCGGCATGCTGGCGTTTTGGCCTGAATGAAGGCCTGATACAAACCCCGCTGCAGCCTTTCCAACAAGTCCCTTATCTGTGACTGAATTCATGACACTAGTGTAAGCGATGCCGCATTGGCTCTTGACTTATCCCCACGGGAATGCGGGAGTTGGGCCAGACGCGTGGCAACGGACTTCGCAATGCCATGAGCATCGAGGCCCTGCATTGAAAGAAGCTTGGCATGGTCGCCGTGGTCAATAAACCGATCGGGAAGACCGAGATGAATAATGGGTGTGTGAGCGCAGCCTTGCTGCGCGAGAGCCTCTGCGCAGGCCGAGCCCGCCCCACCCATTACGACGTGTTCTTCAACAGTAACCAATAGGTCATGATCTTGGGCAAGAGCAAAAAGAAGTTCGGTATCCAGGGGCTTGATGAACCGCATGTTTACAACCGTGGCCTTGAACTGCTCGGCCGCCTCAAGACATGGACCCACCATACTGCCAAAGGCTAGAAATGCAATTCGCGGTTGTCCGGCCTGGGCTTGACCGGCCTGCTGAAGGACTTCGGCTTTGCCAACCGGCAAAACCTCAAGTAACTGACCGGCCTCAATTCCCATGCCTACGCCTCGAGGATATCGTACCGCGCTCGGGCCGTCCAGGCTTAAGCCGGTTGACAGCATCGCCCGGCATTCGGGCTCATCTTTGGGGGCCATTACCACCATATTGGGAATGCATCGCAAAAAGCTGTAGTCGTAAGCGCCGGCATGCGTCGCCCCATCCGCACCAACGAGCCCTGCCCGATCGACAGCAAATAAAACAGGAAGATTTTGCAAGGCGACGTCATGAATAAGTTGGTCGTAACCCCGCTGCAAGAAGGTTGAATAGATGGCCACCACCGGTCTAAGGCCCTCGCAAGCAAGCCCGGCCGCAAAGGTCACAGCATGTTGCTCAGCAATGGCCACATCATGGTAGCGATCAGGAAATTTCTTTGAGAACTCCACCATGCCAGACCCCTCACGCATGGCTGGTGTAACGGCTACAAGCCGTTCATCTGCCGCTGCAGCATCACACAGCCATTGACCGAAGACCTGTGAATAACTTGGTTTGGATACTCCAGCCGATTGGAGACCCTCAGCGGGATTAAACTTTCCGGGGCCGTGATAGGCAATGGGGTCTTCCTCTGCACGGTCGTAGCCCCTGCCCTTTCGAGTAATAACGTGCAAGAACTGAGGACCCTTAAGCTCGCGTAGGTTCTCAAGTGCAGGAATGAGCGCATCAAGGTCGTGACCGTCAATGGGGCCAAAGTAATTAAAGCCAAACTCCTCGAATAAAGTGCTTGGCGAAATAAGACTCTTTGCGCCACCTTCAAGCCGACGGGCAATCTCGAGAACCGGTGGAAGAACACCTAATACCTGCTTACCAAGCTCACGGGCTGCGGAGTAAAAACGCCCGGTGAGAAGCCTTGCAAGGTAATTGCTCATTGCGCCGACAGGCGGAGAAATGGACATCTCGTTGTCATTGAGAATCACTAAGAGATCGATGTCTTTGTGAATGCCCGCATTATTCATAGCCTCGTAGGCCATACCTGCACTCATTGCGCCATCGCCAATCACTGCAATGTGTCGACGCCGATTGAGCCCCTGATGCTCGCCCTTTTGCTTGGACCCAAGCGCCATACCAAGGGCAGCACTGATAGACGTTGAGGAGTGCGCCGTTCCGAAGGCGTCGTACTCACTTTCACAGCGACGAGGAAAACCAGAAATTCCATCAATTTGACGCAGCCCCGCCATTGTCTCTCGGCGACCTGTAAGAATCTTGTGGGGGTAACTTTGATGGCCCACATCCCAGACGAGCCTGTCGTAGGGGGTCTGGTAGACATGATGAATGGCAACGCTTAGTTCAACCGTGCCTAAGTTGGAGGACAAATGCCCCCCGGTGCTTGCAACGGAGTGCAGCAAAAACTCCCGTAGTTCGTCGGCCAGTGTTTTCAACTGACGACGATTGAGATCTCGAAGGTCAAGCGGACTCTGTATGGTCTCTAGTAATGTGGTCATAAATCTCCCCTACAGCCTGAACAATGAACTAGTGTTGGCGGTGCGTCAATGCATGGGCTAAGTCACGCAAGGCATCCGCTTTTTCATCCAGGCCGGCAATATGAACAAAAGCCAAGCCGTGTAGGCGATTGGCAAGCTCCTGGGTCTGATCAATCCCTAGCAGTTTTACAAAGGTGGGTTTCTCGGCTTCTGCATCTTTACCCGCGGTCTTTCCAAGAACTTGAGTTGAGGCACTGGCATCAAGCAGGTCATCAAGCACCTGAAAAGCCAAACCCAAATCCATCGCAAAGGCACGAATTGCCTCATAGAGCGGCGATTGCATAGCCTGGCAACCGAGCCCAAGCAAGGCCCCTGACTCTGCGGCTGCGAGAATGAGGGCTCCCGTTTTAAGGCTGTGCATTTCCTCAAGCTCGGGCTGATGCATAGCATGTGCAACACGATGGATATCAATGGCCTGCCCTCCTGCCATTCCGCGGGCACCTGTTGCCCGACTTAAAACCTTGAGAAGCTGAACTTTCGTTGCATCGTCTACCCCTTTGGCTTCGGCAAGAAGTTCAAAGGCCAGCGTCTGAAGGGCATCCCCTACCAGTAAAGCAGTGGCCTCGTCATAAGCAATATGAACGGTAGGCTTACCTCGGCGTAATGCATCATCATCCATGCAGGGCATGTCATCGTGGACAAGCGAAAAAGCATGGATGCATTCAAGTGCGCAGGCAATGTCCAGGCAGCTTTCAGACACGGGGTCCTGCCCGACCGCCTGGGCAGAGGCCATAACCAAAAGGCCGCGTGCCCTCTTACCCCCTCCGAGGACACCATGTGACATTGCCTTCCACAGGCGACTTAGACTCTCTTGACACAACGCTGTCTTGGCAAGACCTACTGGATGAAGATGGTGGGAGAGGCGTGACTCGATTAACTGACGCCATCCTGCCAAGTCGGTCTTGCCCGAAGGTTGATCGCTTTGGTTCAAGAAAAAGGCTTGTCCCGTCATGACAAAGTGGATGGCCCATCATCCGGAAGAAAGGTCTGGCTAGGGACGGATCGACGACCCTGCTCATCCACAATCTCGATTTGTGTCTGAACAGACTCTAGGAGTGCCTTGGCATGCCCAAGCAGAACGCCACCGCGCTGATAGGCTGCAAGCGAGTCAGCAAGTGAAAGCGCATTTGAATCAAGCTGAGAAGAAATTCGTTCGAGTTCCTCCATGGCCTGCTCAAAACTCATGTCTTGGATAGGTTCAGAGCCTTCAACGGTTCGATTTTCAGGAGCATGAGTCCTTGAAAGGTCTTTTTTTGCCATAAGGTGATCATTTTAGATGACTATTTATAAGTTTTCGGGTCGTCTTGGCCATTAAAGACGCTAGACTAAAAGGCTTTCTTTCAAAGGGAGGGACTCTGATGTCGGATGTCGGAATCTTTTCTCGGCTTGCGCCAAGCCCCGCACAACTTCCAGTTCATAGCTATTTCAGCCAGGCCGTTCTCGACCAAGAGCTTGAAAGATGCTTCTGGGCGGGTCCCGGATACATAGGGCATCGGCTAATGGTGGATGTACCCGGCAAGTTTCACACCCTCGCTTTTGAAGACCATGGACGCGTTCTCGTTCATAACGCCGATGGCATTGAACTGCTGTCGAACATCTGTCGGCATCGACAGGCTGTCATGCTAGAAGGGCGCGGGCAGACGGAGTTCATCGTCTGCCCTCTGCATCGTTGGACTTACAACCTTCATGGCGAACTCATTGGAGCACCCCATTTCGAGAAGGACCCGTGTCGACACCTTCGACGTCAAACTCTTAACGAATGGAACGGCTTGCTTTTTGAGGGACCCCAGGCTCTGATTGGCGAGCTTAAGGACGTCCCGTTTTTTGACCAACTCAACTTTGACGGCTACGTGTTTCACAGCCAACAAGAGCACATCTGTCACTACAACTGGAAGAGTTTTATTGAGGTATACATGGACGACTACCATGTTGTGCCCTTCCATCCAGGGCTTGGTCAGTTTGTGAACTGCGAACAGCTGCGCTGGCATTTTGGAGAAAATTACAATATTCAGGCCGTGGGGCTCAGCAATCTCGAAACTGGACCAACCCCTGTCTACCAGAGGTGGCAAAACGAGGTGCTTCGAATGCATGACCAAAAGCTGCCTCGATTCGGTGCCATTTGGATGACCATTTACCCCAACATTATGGTGGAGTGGTATCCCAAGGTTCTTGTCGTAAGTAGCCTTCACCCGATAAGCCCCCAAGAGACGCGCAATATTGTTGAATTTTATTACCCCGAGGAAATTGCTTTCTTCGAGCCAGGTTACATTGAAGCCCAGCAGGCCGCCTACAACGAAACAGTTGTTGAAGATGACGAAATAGCCATTCGTATGGACCGTGGCCGTAAAGCCCTGCTAGAAAAAGGACGTGATGAGACAGGTCCCTACCATTCTCCAATGGAAGACGGCATGCTTCATTTCCACGAATACCTGCGCCGCTCGCTCGGCGATGAGATTTTCAATGAACCCACTTATATCCGCAGCTGATCTGGTGGCCCAAGAGGGTCACGTTATTGTTGTCGATGTTCGTCACGACCTGAACGATCCCACAGCGGGTCTTCGAGCCTACGCTTCGGGACATTTGCCGGAGGCCGTTTTTTTATCAGTTGACGAGGACTTATCAGGCGAGGCAACAGCCAAAAACGGTGGCCGTCACCCCCTTCCGAGCCCCGATCATTTTATTGCCAGGCTCGATCAGATTGGCGGCACAGACGAAACACTCTTCATTGCTTACGATGACTCCGGTGGAGCCTTTGCCGCCCGTTTCTGGTGGCTCTGCCGCTGGGTGGGACACCTAAAGGTTGGAGTTTTGAACGGTGGGCTGAAGGCCTGGGTCGCCGCGGAGGGACTGCTTCAGTCCAATGAGCCTTCAAAAGGCTCAAACCCTGCGCCCAAGAGGGCCGGAAAACTTGCCATTCGACCCAGTCTTACACCACGTTGGAATGTGGAGACCATGGAGGCTTGGGTCGCGTCCGGCTCTTCTCGTGAGATTGCTTTGGTTCTTGATGCAAGAAGTCTCGAGCGGTACCGAGGAGAGCATGAACCCCTCGATCCGGTCGCGGGTCATATTCCAGGAGCGCTTTGCAGACCATCATCCGCCAATCTGGATGCGGACGGTTGCTTTAAACCTCCCAGCCAGTTGCGGGAAGAGTTCGAGCAACTGCTTCAGGGACAAGAGCCTACCGAGGTCGTTCATAGCTGCGGCTCCGGAATTACTGCTTGCCATAACCTGCTCGCAATGGAGGTCGCTGGTCTTACCGGGAGCTCGCTTTACCCTGGCTCTTGGAGTGAGTGGTGTGCTGCATCCCATCGACCTATTGCGGTCGGCTAGTCATGACCCGACCTTTTTTACTGCAAGCGAATTCCGTTGTTTCCGTTGTTATTGCGAGCGCCCTGCTTACTCTAGGCCTTTCGGGCTGTGGGCAAGTGATAGACCGTATCCAAGGAAATGACAAGAAAGAGTCAAGCGCCACACCTGAAAAGCCGGTAATGGCGCAGCCCGCTGCCCCTTCACAAGCAGCCCCTTCTGCGCCCAAGGCAGCCCCTTTAGCTGCACCCATGACACTGCCAACGCAAACACCAGCTCAAACACCAACGAAGGCTCAAGCCGAGAACTTCAATACCTCTAGCAGCCCTATCGAATTACATCCGCCACAACAGGGAACCTCCGGAGCAAGCAAGATTTATCGATCATCGGATGCCAGGCGTCCGTAACTAAAAGCTGCGTCGTCAACAACCCGTATCTGCAGTCGCGATTCAATGCCTGGATCGCGCTCGAGCAAGAGGTCTGAAAAGATAGATCTAAAAGTATCGGGGGGTAAGAACTGATAAACCTGCCTAGGCAGATCAATCAAGATCTGGTCTTCACCGCTACCTTTCAAGGCAGCCCGCAATAACAGTGTAAAGGCAAGAAGCTTCGACTCGGGTGTTGCTTCACTTTTAAACTCAAAACGTTTCCAGTCAGTCTCCATTACCCCTCCTCGAGACAACCAGATCGTGCACCACTTGCATTCCGAAGCGACTTGCACCATGCCCTTTCGGTAAAGGACGTTTGTCTTCAATAGGAATCGTGATCACACCAAGCGTAAGCACTGACGGTAGGGCGTCCGGGGCATCACGGGGTAAAGGCTCCTGCGAATTCATCGAACCATCGGCCTCAGGACCATCGGCGTCATGAATCTGTCGCCGCAATCGGTTGACCTCCACAATTACGGAAAACGTTGTGGTACCCGCAAAACGTGGATCTTGACGGCTAACTGTTCCGGTCTTCGCCTGCACAGCACAAGGTGCCTTGCAGGCTTGCTGAAAGCTGGCAAGAAAAGCGCTGTGTCCCGTACCCGCCCCATCCCAACCGGGCTCGGGGCCCGTCATGACCTTCGCCATGGCATCTCGGACCTGTCGAGCCGCCTGCTGTTGCCTTAGCTGACGCAGCGCGGCCCCTTGCTGAGGCTGAGCCATTGAGGCAACAACCAGCACAGGACTTAGCGGCGCCATTCCCCGCGACATTCGCTCAATCTGGCCTGCTAAGCTGGCAAGTCCCAATGCGGAGACACGGTTATCGCCTGCTCCGAGAACCGACTGCACAGCCGCTGAAGCCGAGAAGTAAGGCTCACGAATTTGCGTAATACCTCCGGCGTCCCGAATCTGGTTGTATGTAGACCAGTTAAGCACCGCCGTGCCCGATCCACCCGCTGAGCCAACAGCCGGCAGCGATCGAAAATACCCCGCATACCCCTTCAGTTCGGAGCTCGTGCCAGACAGTTTTACCCTACCGCAGTTATCGTCTCCTGCCTGGCAGTATTGATTCCAGCCCAGTTCGGTCGCAAGCACCTGTGCTCGTCGCGCCATTGAACACGGAACAACCTGCCCGGGATTAGACCGACTTGTGAGATCGCAGAGTGCAAGCCTTTCCCACCACTCGTTACGCTTAAGGCTCCGCCCGTCGAGCTGCCCCGAGGTTTTGACCTGAAACGCAAGCTCGCGGCGAGACGCAGCACTTTGAGGGACCGTTTCACTTAAAGCCAAGGCGTAAAAAAGCTTGGCGATCGAGGCTGGAGGCACAGGCAAGGTAATTGGTGCAATTGCCTGATCCATCAGCGAACTAAAACCTGAAGACCCGCTGCACTGGCCGAAGCAACGCAACCCGAGTACCCGCTGATTGCTTGGGTCCATTACGACCACAACGGCTGTCTGATGCAAACTTGCATTTGGCCAGGCAGGCCAAGGACAGTCAATACGGTCGCTAAGACAGTCCCCGTAGCCATCAAGCAGAGACTGAATAGTGGGGTGCAAAGTGAGTTCAAGGCTTCGAGCCTCAAGACTGGAATCCCGAACAGCCTCTGCGACGAAAAGCCTTGAATAAACAAAATTAATTAACTCTCGGCTCGCTCCGGCAAAAGCAAGCTCACTGCCTAGCCCCATCCCCTCTTGCAAGCAATAGCCCGCTGGACCCTTCAGGTAAATCTGTCTCTGATCCGAAGCGCGCAGACGAAGACAGGGGGGCTTCGCATCCCAGGCAACACGTTCGGTCAGAAGCAGTGAAAGGTTTTGTGCCAGTGAGGCTCCCGAAAGCGGCCTTAACGGGTCTAGTAAATAATCCGAACGCATGACAAGGTCGACATCGACAAAAAAAGCTCGACAACCTGTCGCACCTTGTGCAACCAAGCTTGCGTATGCCAGGTCAAGCCGGACTTCCACTTCGCTTCGTGTCAGACCCAACTGATTGGCAAGCCTGCCTACCAAAATCTCTTGCTGACGCGCAGGGCAGCTGAGGGCGTAAGAGCGCGACAACTGCTCTTCGGAGCCCACCCAAGGCAAGCCTGCCCAAAGACCTTGGTTTGTCTTTGCCAAGGAACCCTTCAAGTCCTGAGAAGCTGCTGAAGAGGGCGCACGAAGCACTGTGACCAACTGCGAGAGACGTTCTACCCGGTCAATTGGAATAAAGGCATCAACATTCGCGTAGGGCCGACCCGAAAATCGGTCGAAGTAACCTACAACCAAAATGAACAAGACCAGGCAGAAAGCCGCCAAGATACCAATGGTTGCCTGAAGGAGATGCCTAGAAAACGTCATAGCAAGGATCTGCCCAAAGAAACAGAGCGCGTTGCAAGGCGCTCCGCAACCCCTAAGGTCCCCAAGCCAATTGCAACAGAAATCATTGAGGACCAGCCCATACTGAGAACGGGGAGTCCAAGACCTGTTAAGGGCATTAAACGCCAGTTACCAAGGAAGGTAATGGCGGTCTGAACGAGAGATGAGAAAAGTAAGAAGAAGGCCACAGCGTAGACCAAGGGTACAAGAACACCACCTTTTGCAAGGCCAAGACTGGCTCGCACCATAAGAAGAAAATACCCCGAGACCAAGAATGAAAAAAGGAGAATGGTGGCGGCCTCACCAAAGGCCCCTGTAATTAAAACGGGAAGGTAGTCGCTTAAGACCTGAATGGGAAGACATGACCCCTCGTTGCTACACCAACGCAACGAGCCAAGTCCATACCCCGAGGCAGGGGCTGCCTCGGAAAACTTGATAAGACGAGCAAAGTCGCTGACAGCCGCTGTCATCGGCGAGAGCATGAGTTCAATTCGCCCCTGAACTTTATCTGTCATCAGGGCTGCAGCGACTGCGGCGATTGCAAAGGCAGAAACAACCAAGACCATTCGCAGGCCAAAAAGCAAAAAAACAAGACCAAAGATGACGGCTGCAGAGACCAAGCTCCCACCGAGGTCACTAAAAACAAGGGCAGCAAGCCCAATGACCAGAAGACCTACAAGCAGCATCAAGCCAAAGGCTTTCAGAAGCTCAGCAGCAAGAACGGACCTTGGCTCAAGCTTTTCAGGTTGCAAGAAAAGCATAAGCAAACCAGCCATCAGGCCTACGCCAGTAAAAGCCTTAGGAAGATACAGGCGCGTAAGGTAGGCTTGTCTTGCGTAAAGACTCGTCACAATTCCGGCAAACCCCGCCATTGCAAGCTTCATCGCCTCGGAACCTACGGCGGGACTTGCAAGGCTATAGAGCACTGTCGCCAGGGCAAACATAACAAAACTTACTGCAAGGAAGTGATCCGAGATCCATCGCAAGGCGTGTCTGATTCGGCGCTCTTGAAAAATCGCACAGGCCAGCAGAAGCCATGGCGTGAGGACGCCAACCAGGTAAACCAGAATCTGCCGCTCCAATGCATAGGCGAAAGGATTCAAAAGATACACCGGTGAGCCCTGCCCAAATCTTACGGATGCATCGGCAACCATCAACAGGCCCAAGGTCGCGAGAGCGAAGAAAACGGCATAGACCAGTCCTGCAAGGGGTGTGAGCCCCCAAGAAACGAAGCCGCAGCCCAGCAATGCAAGAACGCCTACCAGCCAAGGCAAAATAACCAGAAGCCTTTCGAGCTGCTCAGCGCGATCAAGAACTGATCTGGGGCTATCGAGAAGTCGGGCGAGATCCCAACGCTGATGGGTGAACTGCCCCGAAACCGAGTTGTAGCGAACACCCTCAGCAATCAGGAGCGCGTCAAAGACCTCGGCATAGCTTGGATTCACCCCAATGGTGCGCCTCTCAAGCTCACCAAGCCTGAGTTCAATGCCAGCAAGAACCCAGGTACGCGAGCCACCCGTCGCAAGGCGGGCAGACAGCTCGTCACGCAAGGCGCGATAACCTTGAATCCAGTCATCGAGACCTGCACGCACAGCGAGAAGGACTCGTGTGTCAGCAGGGGCTTTGCCCCTAGGCTCGGTGTCAAGACTGCGTCCATTACGACAATCAAGGCGCTGCAAAGGCTGGGAGCCAACCAATTGACAAAGTCTCTGGGCCGCCCCGGTGGATAAAGTCTGAGCCCGAACACCATTGGTCTGGATTGCAGCCAAGGCAGCCTGCGCCATCGCCAATTCCCGGACCTGGGTTGTTAAGGGACGCTCGAGGAATACCCAAAGGCCGATGAGCGTTGCAAAGATTAGCGGAAACCACCCCGCGAATCGGTTAAAAGGGCTTGATTTGTTTAGACTTGGAATAGCAATACGTAATGGAGCAAACCTAAAGATGGTGTTCACGCGTTTATTCCTTAACCATAACAGCCCAGACCCCTCGTCGAACGCAAAGCGACTCCGTACAGACAGTTTTGCCGACGCGCTCGGGCTTGAACTGAAAGGCGTCGTCTCCCAGGCGGTTTTAAATGAGCTTGAAGGCCGAGAGCAGCACTACCTCAGTAGCATCCTGGACAAAAGTCATTTCCTTATCGACAGCATTGTCATTACACCGCTCGATAAACAAGCCTCGGAGTCACTGGAGGGTTTTCTAAGGGTCCATAGCAATATCGATCCCGAGTTCAGGAACCACTTTTTTCGCTCCATTCTTGAATCGGAGTACCGCTCTGCTCGAGGATCCACAGTGGTAGTCGCCGAGGATTTTTTACCGAGTATTCAGCTTATCGATCAGAGTTTCGAGCAGCCCACACAAGACGAAACCTTTCAAATTTCTTTGCGTGGCCGACGGCTTCAGTTTCAGGCTCAGGTTGTTCTTAAAGGACCTGTTGCGAAAGAGCATTCACGACTACCCTCAGGAGAGGCATCTGCGGAGCCTGGGAGCGGTCTTGCAAGTGCTGTCAGCAGTCGATGGTCAGGCTCGTCCGAGACAAAAGGTACCAACATTATTTTGTCCATTCATGATGCACAGGGCCAACGCACTCTTGAACTGAGAAGTCCCATTCTGATAGGGCGTGAACCCCCAAGTGAGGAAGAACTGGGAGGCTTACAGTTCGTGAGCTTGCACGGACGCTATGTTTCTCGCCGCCATCTGGTTGTTCTTAACATTCTTGAAGATACCTATTTCTTCCTGCACGATGCTGCGACACTCGCCTGCCTATCATCAGGCAGCCAGCTTCTTCGACCCTCTACCATCTACTCCATACCAAGACACTCCGAGGCCGAACTGATTTTCGGAATGACTGCCGAAACCCGCAGCCAAGCCACCGAGGCAGATCCGGCAGATTTCCCGCGCGTTACGCTTGGAAAGGCTTTGGGCCGCAGGGCAAATCCATCAAGTGCAACACCCCGGCCCAGCGCCGTCTAAATTTCTCACCGTCTTTGCCTCACCTGCATGCAACTGCGCTACGCAACTTCCCTTAACCAAGGTACCGATGGGCATTTAGGCTTTGATGCCTTTCATACCGCGCCTAAAAACAAACTTTTTGTTTTAAGCGATGGTGCAAACGGAACGCCTCAAGGTGGCGCATTCGCCAAAGAGCTTGTGAAGCAACTCACAATGGCTCAGGGTCAGCCTTGGCTTGATGATCTCAAGGGTAAACAGCCACTTCGAAATCTTTCAAGCGATATGACAAACAGAAGCCTTGGAGCTTATCTGTACCATCTGGGTCTTAAGATTGAATCCAAACTGAGGGAATCTGCGGCCACGGTAAGTCTCGCAATGCTCGATCAGAATGCGATACAACTTCTTGGTGTGGGCGACAGCTACGCAGGCATATTTCTTAGGAAACCCCAGGAAAGCTGGAAACCCTTCCATTGGCTTGCCCGCCATAAAGATGCTCATGGTAACCCTAGCCAGCTTATTGGAGCGCCCGTGCCCATCGAGCCAAACTACTTTCAGACGGAGCTGGCAGGCGATGTCTGTATTGTTCTTGCCACCGACGGGGCGGGCGACTTTCTCTCGAATGCAGACTTTAGTCAAACTCTTAGCCTTATCGGAAATGAGGCTCCAGGCCCAGAGGACTTAAACTTTCTTACTCAAAGCCTTTGCGAACGTGCACTTCGAAACGGAAGCGATGACGACATCTCACTTTGTCTTATATGGCGCAGAAGCTAAGTCACACGAAGTTTTTTGATGAGCCTTACCTGTTTAATCGCGAGGCTCAGATTCTTGCGGATCTTTACCAACGCGCAGCACCTGTACCCAGGGTGCTCTCAATGGACTATGTGCAAAAAAGTCTAACCATGGACCATGATGGAACAAGCCTTGAATCCGTCATTACAGACCTGTCTCAGTCACCCTCGGTCCATAAGGCTTGGTTATCTCGACTATTGACACCTCTTATTCAGTCAGTCGCAGAAGTCTGTGAGCAGGACGTCTTTCACCTTGATTTGGCCTGTCGAAATTTCTTGGTTAATCAACTCGAGCATAGCGAGCCCCAGATTAAGATCATTGACTTCGGGCTTGCACTCTGCGCAAGGCTTCCCCTTCAAAAGCCTCTATGGGTCATTCCAGACTCCAAACTACACCACCCACGTCTTGTAAAGGCCGCCGCCGAGGACTGGCGTATTTTTTTTCAAGACTCGAAGCAGGCAGCCACCATTTACCATCAAAAAGACCTTGCAACCCCCGCCCAGTTTGTAGACCGCCCCTTTGACATTCCCCTTGCAGCCTATGAGGCCTACTGGCCTAGAACGGTTGTGAGCGACTCACTGGGCCAACGATGGTGCCTCGTCTGTCATAGCTTCGCAGCACTGCTTGAAGAATTATCACGAAGGCTTTTAATCCCAACCGGCGAGCGCCAATTTCTGCTTGAGCAGGCTGCGATGCTTCGTAACCTTCAAGAAGACTCCGTGGCAAAAGAGAGGCTTTTAGCCATCCCCTTGTCTTCGGCGCTTATGGGGGGCACCCCACGACCTGGACGCTTTGATTCATCAAAGCCTAGAGCAGAACCTGCTTCTGAAAGGCCACCACTGCGCCTCTTACTTACCTTAAGCTGGCTTTACAGGCCAATTGCCATAAGCATTTTATTGAGTAACTACTTTTATATCGACACGAAGTATCAGGCGCACCAACTTATTCTTAGTGATCTAGGTTTTTATACCGCCCTTACAAGTCTTGTTGTGAGCGCCCTCGCCATTATGAGTCTATTCTCTTCTAGGTTCCAAAGTCTCGGGATTTTCGCACTTCTCGTTATGTGTGCCACTCAGGTTTGGTTTGGCTTTGAAATGGCATCGCGGGGCCTAGGCCTTCAGACGAGCTTTGTAATCGGGATTGGCATAGCAACTGCCCTTGGATTAACCCGTTTCGCTCGTTCTAAATTAACCGGGCGTGAAGACCACTAGCTAAGGAACTGGTCGATACGCTCAACGTCCTTTTCATCAAGAGTTCCCATGGCGGCTGATAGTCGCGTTCAATAGCTAAGAAGGGATAGTTGTATCTCAAAGACCCTGCGCTGGGCTTCAATATGATCGGTCTTTGCCCCCAGTAATTCGAGTATAGTTCAGGCGCCAACGCGATAAGACTTCTGGGTTTGACGCAGTCTCTCGGCGCCAGCCTCCATGGCCTGCTTGAGCATGGGAAGCCGCGCGGCGGCAAACTAACAGGCATACCAGCTGTCACGCATAGCACGTTCAAGAGACAGTGTCATGGCTTGATAATTCTCTTCAGAGATATCGGCACGCGCCAGCTACTCTCGCTGCTGCGTAATCATTCGTCCTCCGGTGGACAATAGAATAGAAAGCTGTAAGCCGACAAAACCAGAGCCCACCTGATAACTAAACGGAAGAATGTCGCGAACGTCACTAGGTCTTGCTGTGCAGACGCCACGGCCTGCACGGTCATTGCCTTCTTGCCGTCAATGAACTGTGTAGCCTAGGCAAGCGCAATCTCGCGCTCGAGCGCAAGCAGACGCAATTGGGGATGAGACACCTCCATGGTCTTTAGGTAAGCCTCCATGGTATCCATTTGAATTAATGACGAAGACAGACCCTGGCTAAAAATGCGAGGCCGTGTTTCGCGTCCGGTTAGGTAGGACACCCATTCGGCATGCAAGCTACGGCCGTATGGGAGTAACCTGAGCATGCTGGAAGACTTTGGCTAATCGTCCGGACAGGCCAAGACGCCCGAGTGTCGTGTTATTCAAATCACTCGCTTGCATCTGTAACCCCCAAAAAAACGATATCTAACCTAATACTTTAAATGCAGTTTTTTCTTTTGAGCTTTATCATTATACATTTTTATATAATGTTATTCTTCCTATCCTAATGGGATCAGTTATCGCACTGACAATCACAGGTTGCCGATGCTAGCGAATGCACCTAGTACAAGCCCTAAGGTCGGAATTAAAAAAAAATAATATGTTGTTACCAACACTCCACTCCAACGAAATACATTTGTTAAGTTGAATCCCTCAGAGAAAGGGGCAGCGTCATCTTCTGGTGTTACGAAGCAGGCTTAAGGAAGGAGTAGTGCAATGTGTGAATACTATGCCGGAGCAGATCCAATTCTGTATGAATCGAGAACTCGATCAATTCGAATTGACGGTGTTCTTACAAGCCTTCGTCTAGAGAATCTCGTTTGGGACACGCTGGCCAAAATGGCTGAAGCAGAGGGCGCTTCAACGAACACCCTTATTGCCCAACTTTACCGCGAGGTACTGAGTCGCAGAGGAGAATGTCCAAACTTTGCATCCTTCCTACGGGTAACAAGCCTGCGCTACCTCAATCTCATAGCCGAGCAAGGGGTACAGGCCAAGCACCCAAAGTCTCTATCATCCGACGATTCGAACCGTCGGTCCATCCAAACGATTGATGAGCTATTCATCAGGGGCAAAGAAAAACACCATCTCACATCAGTCAGGTAAAGCGATGAACAGACTGTCTTGGCTTAAGCCCAACGCTCCTCTCGCAAGTTTATTATTAGTATTTAGCTCAACTTGCTTCGCCGACTTGGACGGGGAAAAGCTATTTAAAAATGCTTGCCAGACCTGTCATTCCAGCCAAGCTGGTGAGGCCCACCGGCAGGGACCAAATTTATTTGGCATCTTCGGAAGAAAAGCGGGGCAGGCCAAAGGTTTCAACTATTCCTCTTCGCTATCGTCATCCGATATCGAATGGACTGAAAAAAATCTTGATCGTTGGCTTTCGGACCCGCAGGAGCTTATTCCCGGAAATGTTATGGCCTATTCCCAAAGAAGGCCTGAGCGAAGACAGGCCCTCATTGAGCACCTAAAGACCCTGAAATGACCCTCAATATTGAAAGGACCCGCGATGGCGAAAGCAATTCACACGATGATCCGAGTACTTGATACCGAGCAGTCCACACACTTCTATGAAAAGGCATTTGGCCTCAAGCCGGTGCACGTACTTGACTACCCCGATTTCAAGCTAACCTATCTTCGTAATGACGAAAACGACTTCGAAATCGAACTCACTGAAAACAAAGGTCGACAGGAACCCTACGACCAAGGCAACGCGTACGGTCATCTCGCCGTCTGTGTCGAGCAACTTGAAGAAGAACACTCCCGTATGAAGAGTGCGGGCTTGGTCATTGGTGACCTAAAGACAATGAAATACAACGATGAAGTTACGGCTCGGTTTTTCTTCGTTACTGATCCGGATGGTTACAAGATTGAAGTACTCGAAAAGAAGGGGCATTACGTTTAAACGTTAAGCGCAATATCTGGAAACACGCCAACTAACAAATACAAGCAAGGAGACTCAAAATGGAAAAAACAATTCATTTACACAAGCCGGAACGCAGGTCTTTTATTCAAAAAGGTGTGGCAGCGTCGGTCAGCGTCGCCGCCTTCGGACTCATAAACCAGTCCGAGGCGTGGGCATTAGAGGTTAAAGCTATCACCCCCACCGAGGCAAAGACACTTCTCCAACTCTGCCGTGATATTTATCCCCATGACCGAATTCACGACGAGTTTTACGCTGTGGCCGTAAAGGGATTAGATGCAAAAGCACAGAAAGACGCTGGCTTTAAAAAGCAGCTCAGCGCTGGCCTTAAAGATCTTGACGCACGGGCCAAGAAAAACTTTAAGCGAAGCTATGCAAATGTTGGCTGGGAGATTGAACGTAACAAGCTTCTCAAACAAATCGAGTCAAGTTCATTTTTTCAATCTATACGAGGTGACCTCGTTGTAAGCCTATACAACCAAGAAGGGGTCTGGCCAATCTTTGGCTACGAGGGCGAAAGCGCTTCGAAGGGTGGTTATATCAATCGTGGGTTTAACGACCTTAAATGGCTCTAGCCGATCGACTGATAAGTTCTTTAAAAATTTTGCGTAAAACGCATCACAACAATTAGGAGACAAATCATGGCTAACAAATTCGATCTTAACGACGAAAGCGTCGTGGTTGTTATTGGGTCCGGAGCTGGGGGGGGCACCCTAGCGACAGAACTTGCGATTAAGGGGATGAAGGTCGTTTGCCTCGAAGCTGGCGGCCGACACGAGATTGAAGATTTCGTTAATGACGAATGGGCTTCGTTTGGACAACTTGCATGGACAGATATGCGAATGACTTCTGGCTCCTGGCGGGTTTCTCGTAACTTCCCAAATCTCCCTGCGTGGATCGTTAAAGCCGTGGGAGGTTCAACAACGCACTGGGCTGGAGCATCCATTCGATTTCAGGAGCACGAGTTTAAAACTCGAACCGTTTACGGCAATGTGAAAGGCGCGAACCTGCTTGACTGGCCTGTAAGCCTGAAAGAAATGGAACCCTGGTATGCCAAGGCCGAAGACCGTATGGGGGTTACGCGAACAAATGGTATTCCAGGACTACCGGGAAACAACAACTACAAGATCCTAGAAGCAGGCGCGAAAAAGCTCGGTTACAAAGAGGTCCACACTGGACGTATGGCCATTAACAGCCAACCTCGGGACGGGCGAGGCGCCTGCCAACAAATAGGCTTTTGTTTTCAGGGTTGTAAATCAGGCGCAAAATGGTCGACCCTTTACGCAGAGATTCCGAAGGGAGAAAAAACTGGGAATCTAGAGGTACGAACCAATTGTCATGTCTACAAAATTGAACATGACAGCAAGGGAATGGTCACGGGAGTCGTGTATTTTGATAAAGAGGGTAAATCTCAACGCCAGAAAGCGCGCGTCGTGGCCGTTGCAGGTAACTCCATTGAGAGCCCACGTTTACTCTTGCTCTCCGCCTCGGGCAAGTATCCAAATGGGCTTGCAAATTCATCTGACCAGGTCGGGCGCAACTACATGCGCCACATGACAGGCTCGGTCTACGCCACCTTCGCCAACCCTGTACGAATGTGGCGCGGTACCACTATGGCAGGAATCGTTCAGGACGAATCTATCCATGACCCCAAACGGGGATTCGTTGGCGGCTACGAAATGGAGACGCTGTCGCTAGGCATCCCATTTATGGCAGCCTTTCTTGATCCGGGATCCTGGGGCCGGGAATTCACCACCGCGCTGGATGCCTATGAATATATGGCAGGGATGTGGCTAGTTGGCGAAGATATGCCACAGGCGAGCAACCGAGTAAGCCTGCATGGGAAGGTGAAAGATAAACATGGCCTGCCCGTACCAAACGTCAACTTCGATGACCATGCCAATGACATCGCAATGCGTGATCACGCCTACGAGCGTGGCATCGCGATTTACGAGGCGGCCGGAGCAACGCGAGTATTTCCAACAACGCCCTATCCATCAACTCACAATCTTGGGACATGCCGTATGTCTGCCAAACCCGAGGATGGAGTAGTGAATGCTTACGGAAGAACCCACGACATTAAAAATCTTTTTGTGTCCGACGGCAGTCAATTTACCACGGGTGGCGCTGAAAACCCGACCCTTACCATCGTGGCCCTTGCCCTTCGACAGGCCGACCACATTGTGGGATTAATGACTAAACGCGAAATTTAATTCCTGAGTTCAAGCCATTTAATCCCCTGGTTTATCCTTAACCAGGGGATTTTTTTATTCAAGGAGAATCAAAATGAGATATTTACACACCATGGTTCGCGTAACGAACCTGGAGGAGTCACTTGACTTCTACTGCAATGCACTTGGCCTTCAAGAGGTTCGCCGTAAAGAGGTTGCTTCGGGTCGATTTACCTTGGTTTTTTTAGGGGCTCCGGAAAACCCCGAGTCACAGATCGAACTGACCTATAACTGGGATTCAGAAAACTACACTGGAGGCCGTAACTTTGGCCATCTCGCTTATGCTGTGGACAATATTTATGAATCATGTCAGCGCCTTGTAGACTCTGGAGTAACGATCAATCGGCCACCTCGGGATGGTTATATGGCGTTTGTGCGATCTCCTGACAATATCTCTATTGAACTCCTCCAAAAGGGGGATCCGCTTCCTCCTTCAGAGCCTTGGGCCAGTATGCCCAACACTGGCAGTTGGTAAGGCAGAGACGAATAAAAGCAAACTTCAGATGATTACAGTTCACGATAGGCAACAAGTTATTACCGTTGCCCGATTACCTGGCTCCTTACCGATGGGTGGTGTTGTTCCCGATACGCCTATTTTTGCTTTTCATACCCCCCCATCTTGGTTGAATTTTCAGTCCAAACCCTTTAAATTGACGCCAAAGCGAGAGTCAGTGGATTGTGACGATGCCTTGGTATTTATGATTCGCAACGTCACGCTGCCCGAAGAAGCGGATCAACTCATTAAGGCCAGTGAACTTTTTGGGTTCCGTGAAGAGGCCCCTGGAATCTCGACACCTCCAGGAATGAGGCTTAATAAGTCTGTCCACTGGATAGCCCCGGAATCAGTTTTACAGTCAATATTCGAACGGATCAAAACTTTGCTCCCTCAATCGATCGATGGGCGGAACTTAACGCCCAGATTAAGTTGTCGCCTTAATGTTTACAAGTACGAGCAAGGAGACGTATTTAATCGTCACATTGATGGTGATTGGCCTGGCTATGGGCTCTCGTTAGACGGTTTCGAAATGGTCCAGTGGGAAGACACACATTCTTGTCTGTCGATGCTTCTGTATCTAAATGGTCGGGATGATGGCGTTCAAGGTGGTTCAACAAGAATCTTTGGCCGCCAAGGCTCGGTAGTTGATGTAGAGCCGTGTAAAGGGGACGCCTTGTTTTTTAGACACGGATTTTCACCCTCATCTGTCATGCATGCTGGACAGCCCGTTCGTGGTACTAAACCCAAATACCTCGCTAGGATCAATGTACTTTTCGATGTTTAGGTGCTTTTTGAAAACTTTTAGTTTTATCCAGAACAGTTGTTCTAGATCAAGCCTTAGTAAGGTGATTGCCCGATAAACTCTCAGTCAGTGTCTAACATTGAAAATCAATCTTTTAAAACTCTCAATAACTGAGAACGGTTACACAAAAACTGGAGAAGACTCACGTTTAAACATCTCTTAGTTCCTATCGAAATAAGCCATCCACAAGGCCGTTGGAATGGCGAAAGAAATGGGGGCCAAGGCCACCGGCTTTCATGTGGTTCCTAAGTTTCGTTATGTCTATTACAACGAGTACATACCAGCAGACTTCATTCCGCTCGAGGAACAAGAGGCACGGTCGGAAAAGGTTGCGACGAGCTACCTTGCAGAGGTTGAGAAAGCTTGCGCCGCCGCAGATGTCAAGTGTGTCATGCACTACGTTGTAAGTGACTTTCCTGCAGAAGCTATTGTCAAGGCTATGATGACTATTGGTGCGACCTTGTCGCCATGGCCTCTCATGCGCGTGCAAGTATCACAAGAGTCATGTTGAGCAGCGAAAACCAGAAAGTCTATCGATGACGAAGCTGACGGTCTTGATTCTTCGGTAAAGAACCTTGGCAACGCTACTGTCCTAAAAAGGCCCCCTGCCGTATTGGGTAGGTGGAGGGGCTGCGTGGTTCTCAAACTTTGTATAAGAACCCAAAAAGGTAAGCCTTACCGTTCCAATCGGTCCGTTTCGTTGCTTACCAATAATAATTTCAGCAACACCCTTATCGGGACTGTCAGGCCGGTAGACCTCGTCGCGATAGATAAAAAGTATGACGTCAGCATCTTGCTCAATAGCGCCCGACTCGCGAAGGTCGCTCATTACAGGCCGCTTGTCGGTGCGCTGCTCTACGGTTCGATTTAACTGCGAAAGTGCAATCACAGGGCAATCGAGCTCTTTCGCAAGACTTTTAAGAGACCGTGTAATTTCCGAGATTTCTGTAGTTCGATTCTCGCCAGAGCTTGAGGCGCTCATGAGCTGAATGTAGTCAACGACAATAAGTTTTAAGCCACCCGACTGACGAGCAACCCGGCGCGCCCTTGAGCGCAGCTCGAGCGGGTTAAGTGCGGGGGTCTCGTCAATGTAAACGGGTACGCCCTTCATGCGCTCTAAAGAATGGGTGAGCTTGTCCCAATCATCATCAGCAAGCCTGCCCGTGCGCAGTCTTTGAGCATCAATACGACCCGTAGAGCAAAGCATACGAAGGGCAAGCTGCTCGGCACCCATTTCCATACTGAAAACGATAATTGGAAGGCCCTGGTCGATGGCCACATGCTCGCCAATGTTTAAGGCAAACGAGGTCTTCCCCATACTTGGGCGACCCGCAACAATAATAAGGTCACCACCATGCATGCCCGCGGTTTTTTGGTCGAGGTCAACAAAGCCCGTTGGAACTCCAGTTACATCGGAGGGGTTGGGGTTATTGGCAAGCTCATCAATTCGGCGGGCGACCGACTTTAGAAGATCATCGAATAAGGCAACCCCTTGGCGGCCCCGTGAGCCTTCTTCGCCAATACGAAAAATCTTGGTCTCGGCTTCATCGAGAATCTGCCGTGTCTCGCGACCCTCGGGGTTAAGCGCCGTGGTGGCAATTTCATCGCTAACCGTGACAAGCTGACGAAGCACAGCACGATCTCGAATGATTTCAGCATAGCGCCGAATATTGACTGCGGATGATGCATCCTGAGCAAGCTTATTGAGATAGGCAAGACCCCCAGCCTCCTCGGCCTGACCGAGCTGCTGAAGATACTCGTAGACCGTAACAACATCCGCCGGACGGGCAAACTCAACCAGCTTTGAAATCGCCTCATAGGTGAGACGGTGGTCGGATCGATAAAAGTGCTGGGCCGAGAGAAGATCGCCGATGCGATCCCAGGCGCCGTTATCAAGCAACAACCCGCCCAATACCGCTGCTTCGGCTTGCGCCGAATGCGGCGGTAATCGGAGTGGAAGGCCGTCCTCAGTTATACAGCTTCTCCAATAACTCGAACGGTAATGTTGGCAACCGCATCGGTGTGAGGTGCAACCTCGAACTGCGCCTCACCAACCGCTTTCATGGGCCCATTAGGCATACGCACCTGAGCCTTCGCAACCTCAAGACCCTTGTCTTTCAGAGCATCAGCAATGTCTGCATTAGTTACAGAACCAAACAGGCGACCATCGACGCCTGCCTTCTGACGAACTTCGACTACAAGACCCTCGAGCTTTGAGCAGAGCGCCTTGGCTGCGGAGAGCTTTTCGGCAGCGATACGCTCAAGCTCTGCACGGCGGGCTTCGAATTCGGCGATGGCCTGCTGAGTGGCTCGACGAGCCATTCCCTGAGGGATGAGGAAGTTACGCGCATAGCCATCTTTGACGCGAACAACTTCGCCCAAATGACCAAGTTTCGTCACTTTATCAAGAAGTATTACCTGCATGATGTAGCCCTTTAAATGCTTAATGATTGTCGGTGAAGGCAATCAGCGCCAGGAAGCGAGCCCGCTTGATTGCCGTGGTGAGCTGTCGCTGATAACGCGCGCTGGTGCCCGTAATACGCGCCGGAATAATCTTTCCGGTCTCCGTCACAAAGTCACGCAGCGTATCGATATCTTTGTAGTCGATGGTCTCGACCTTGTCGGCAGTAAAGCGGCAGACACGCTTGCGCTTAAAAAGAGCAGACTGGGCGGGACGACGAGGCTTCTTTTTGTCGAAGGATTTCTTCATAAAGGCCATTATTTATTCTCCAAGAGTGAATTCGTTAATTGTGAAAATTAGACTGGTCGCAATACGGGCCTGGTCTGCCGACTGAGCCTTTGCCTGCCTACGCGGCGCGACAAACCCCCAAGCCCGAATGACCGTGCCAAGCTGAAGGCGCGCAAGACGCTCGGCCACCGGGCCAACGGCCCGCGCGGCCAACAAGAACCCCAGCTGACGGTTTGCACTTGACTCGACCACTTCGGACTCGTGCCAGAGGACGCAGTCAAAAAGAGGCATCCCTGTTGGTAAGAATCGAAGGTCGTGGCGGTCATGCAGACACCCCACAAGAACAAGCTGGTTTGCTCGAACGCCAGGTTTCAAGATCGTCTTCTGTGTGTGAGACGCAGGCCATGGATGGCGAGGCTCGTGCTGCTCTTACTTAGGCCGTAGCTTGCGTTGCAACCGATGCCTCGGATGCAAGCTTGCGAGACTCTTCGCGCTGAATGATCTTGATCATTGGAGAAGCCTCGGTCTCGGCCTTCTTCATGCTGACAATCAGGTGTCGAAGCACAGCGTCGTTGAATCGAAAAGCATGCTCGAGTTCTGCGAGTTCGGCCTGACCACACTCGATGTTCATCAGAACATAGTGGGCCTTTGCCATTTTTTGTATTGGATAAGAAAGCTGACGGCGCCCCCAATCTTCCAGGCGATGCACTTTACCGCCCTGACTGGTAACCGTTGCTGAATAACGCTCGATCATGGCAGGGACCTGCTCGCTCTGATCGGGATGAACAATAAAAATCACCTCGTAGTGACGCATGGTGCGCACTCCTTTCGCCTTATGGTTGAAGCTACCCGGAAGACCCTTTTTAGAGAAACCTTAATAATTCAAGGTGTTACTTGAAGAGGGCCTATAAAACGCAAGAACAAAACCGGTGCAGCAAGGAGGTCAAAGTATACCTTAAAAGCTAGGCCACCTGTGTAAGTAAGGGGCGGCCGTGAACATGGGCCAGAAGATTGTCTGCCGCAAGCTGCATCATGGCCCCTCGGGTTGCCCGGGTTGAGCTGGCGATGTGAGGCGCGAGCACGACGTTGCTTAAGGCCAGGAAACCAGGGTCAAGGGCTGGCTCACCCTCGAAAACATCCAGCCCAGCGGCGCGAATTGTCCGATTGTCCAGGGCCTGCACAAGAGCTTTGTCATCAACAACGCCACCTCGGGCAATATTAATAAGACAGGCAGACTTCTTCATGAGCGCCAATTCTTTGGCCGCCACAATATGATGAGTCTCTGGAGAATACGGCACAACCAGAACCACAAAGTCGGACTCTTTAAACAAGGTTTCTTTGTCGACGTAACATGCATTGACCTCATCGGCGGCAGGGCGACGGTTGTGATATTGAACGCTCATGCCAAACCCCTGAGCCCTGCGAGCAATCGCTGAGCCAATGCGTCCCATCCCTAAGATACCCAAAGTCGAGCCGTAAACATCAACCCCCGCAAGCTGGTCAAACGACCACCCTTTCCATTGGCCTTGCCGCAAGTACTGCTCAGCCTCTGTTAGCCTTCGAGCCGTAGCCATGAGCAAGGTCCAGGCAAAGTCAGCAGTGGTCTCGGTTAAAACATCGGGTGTGTTGGTAACGGCAATGCCTCGGCCCGCACAGGCCTTCAAGTCAATGTTGTTCGTGCCCACAGCCCCCGTGGCAATACACTTAAGCTGGGGGGCGCTCGCTAGAACCTCTTCATCGATACGATCAACAACGGTTGAAAGTAAATACTGTTTATTGGCAAGTTTTTGCATGAGCTCGGACTTATCGAGCGGCTGATCATGCTCTTGGTTGTGCTCAATCTGGAATGCACTCGCCAGACTATCCAACACCGAATCGTAGACACGTCTTGTAATTAATAACTTAGGCAACGCCACTAGTCACTCTCCAGAATAATGATGTGGACACGGTAAGGTCCGTGGGCTCCAAGGACAAGAGTCTGCTCAATATCGGCCGTTCTTGAAGGACCCGAAATGAAGTTAAGCGCGCGGGGGAGTCGATCGAGCTCTTTCCTAAGCATGCCAAATACGGTCTCCATGTGCGGAACAATCCGAGAGGCGGGAACAAGGGCGATATGTGTCTCGGGTAAAAGGGTCATGGAAGCTGGGGTTGAAGGTCCGGATACCATGGCAAGGGTGCCTGTTTCGGCAATTCCCGCGAAACACCCCGTAATACCAACGAGGTCGGGTTGGGGCTCATCTCGCACCGGAGGGCGCGCCTCGACCTGAAGGCCCTGCTCTGCCCAGTCGAGTGCCTGGAATTGCTCCCAACAGATGGCGCGAGAATCCAGCCCCTCGGACCGGAGGTATCGGGCCACCTCGGATGGCACAGAGGCAATGGAACCAAGACGCGCGACAGATGCCGAAAGCCGCCGCGACTGCGCCTCAAAGCGGGAAATTAAATCGCCATCGACGACCGGCTGAGGTCCAACAGGGTGATAGGCCAGATAGGCCTGAGCAGCCCCCACCTCCCGTTGGCGGCTTCCACTGGAGTGGCCCTGGGAGGCACGAATGCGGGAAAGGATCTTTTCTCGACTCTTGTAGTTATCCATAGCTTAGGGCAGTTTCACGTTCGACAGCACCTGCTAGACGGCGCCGACTCCTGGGGGATTTACGATACTCCAACACTTTGGCGTTACACTTTTTATAGTGTCACGAATTTTGTAATTTCTCTAATTCGACAAGTTCTCATTTTTATCTCCATACCGATCGAGTCTTATCATGACCCACGTTGTTACCGAATCTTGTATTCGATGCCGCTACACCGACTGCGTTGATGTCTGCCCTGTCGACTGCTTTCGTAAGGGGCCGAACTTCCTTGTTATTGACCCCGAAGAGTGTATTGACTGTGCCGTGTGCATTCCTGAATGTCCGGTCAACGCTATTTATGCCGAAGAAGACGTGCCTGACGATCAGAAGGCCTTTGTCGCCCTGAATGCCGAGCTCTCGGCCATCTGGCCCAGCATCACTCGTCTCGAACCTCACCCGGAAGATGCCGACGAATGGGCCAAGGTAAAAGAGAAGCGCCAATTTCTTGAGCGATAACGAAAAGTACTGCGCGGTTAAGGTCACGAAAGTCTGGCGCTGGACTCATCACCTTTTTTCGTTCCGCACCGAGCGCCCCGACTGGTTTCGATTCCAAGCTGGGCAGTTTGCAAGACTAGGACTCCCCGAAGCGCCGAATTGTCCTCCCTCGATTTGGCGAGCCTACTCAATCGTCTCGGGACCCTACGACGACTTTCTAGAGTACTACTCGATTGTCGTTCCAGACGGCGCCTTCACCAGCCGACTTGTAACACTTGAAGCTGGGAGCACGGTCTTCATGGAGCGTCAAAACCATGGATTTTTAACGCTCGAGCGTTTTGCCTTGCAGGGTGATCTTTTTCTCTTGGCATCGGGAACGGGCCTCGCTCCCTTCTTATCTTTGCTAGCCGACCCACTAACTTGGGAGAGCTTCTGCCGTATTGTGCTCGTTCACAGCGTTCGCCATAAGAACGAACTGGCCTATCGCGAACAAATTGAAGGCCTGTCTGAAAACGAGGTGTTTAAGGAAAGTGCCCATAAACTCACCTATCTGCCTACCGTTACCCGAGAGGAAAGCCCTTATCTGAACATGCGAATTCCGCAACTTATTCAAACAGGCCAGCTTGAGCAAGAAAGTGAAACCCCCTTATCCAAAGAGCGCTCGAAGTTGATGCTTTGTGGCAATCCAAATATGGTGCAAGACACTCGAGCAGCGCTAAAAGAAAAAGGTTTTGTCTCGGCGCGGTCAAGCAGGCCGGGTGAAATAGCAACCGAAAACTACTGGTAAACAACCGCTTCTGTTAAGGTCAAGAAAACTGCAAAGGGGATAACGTGCTTTATCAGCTTCATGAACTGCAACGGGCCTTTTTACGGCCTCTCTCGGGCTGGGCAGAGGCCACGTCTCAGCTTTACACGAATCCTTACAGCCCACTAAGCTACACGCCAATGTCACGGCGCGTCGCGGCTGCGCTCGACCTCACCCATCGGCTGGGCAAGGCCTACGAGAAACCAACATGGGATATTGATACCTTCGATACACCCACAGGACGAGCCCGCGTTGAAATTAAAACAGTCGAGTCCAAGCCCTTTTGTCACCTGCTTCGCTTTGAAAAGCAGCTTGAAAAGTCAGTCAAGGTAGGGCAGAAGCCCGTGCCTTTAAAGAACCCCGGGCCACAGGTGCTTTTGGTTGCGCCCATGTCTGGGCACCACGCAACCCTTCTACGCGATACCGTCTCGGCCCTACTGTGCGACCACGACGTCTACGTCACTGACTGGGTCGACGCGCGAATGGTGCCCCTGGTTGAGGGCCCCTTCCACCTTGATGACTATGTGTTATACATCCAAGACTTCCTGAAACTACTCGGACCAGAGACCGCTGTCATTTCCGTCTGTCAACCCACAGTACCCGTACTAGCAGCGGTTTCATTGTTAGCAAGCCGAGGGGACCCATGTCAGCCCAAAGCCATGGTCATGATGGGCGGGCCTATTGATACGCGGGAAGGACCAACCTCGGTGAACGACCTTGCGAAGGACCACTCGATGAGTTGGTTTGAGCGCAATATGATTTACTCGGTTCCCCAACGCTATCCAGGCTACCTGCGTAGCGTTTATCCTGGCTTTCTTCAATACGCAGGCTTTGTGACCATGAATCCCGGCCGACATGCCAACTCGCACTACGACTATTTTCAACACCTTATGGCAGGCGATGACGAAGGCGCAGAAGCCCACCGCAAGTTTTACGACGAATACAACGCCGTGCTTGATCTTGCCGGTGAGTTCTACCTTGACACCATCCGCATCGTGTTTCAAGAGCATGCCCTGCCTTGCGGGCACTGGAAAGTCGGAGATGAACTTGTACGTCCGCAAGATATTAAGAAAACTGCCCTCTTAACCATCGAAGGCGAGCTTGATGATATTTCGGGCCCGGGCCAGACCCGGGCCGCACACAAGCTCTGCTCTGGCATTCCGGAGTCAAAAAAACAAAACTTCGAAGTGCCTGGTGCGGGACACTACGGCATCTTTAGTGGCCGTCGGTGGCGTAATGTTGTAGCGCCGCGTATTACCCAGTTCATTCAAAAGCATGTCGGCAGCGAAGCAAGAGCTCGTTGAATCTATTAATCATTTGCTGCCACAGACCCAGTGCCAGCGCTGCGGCTACAAGGCTTGTCTTCCCTACGCTCAGGCCATTGTGCTTGAGAACGAGGCGATTAATCGGTGCCCACCCGGTGGGGCCGAGGGCATTCAAAAGCTAGCAAGGGCAACGGGTCGGGAGGCTCTTTTACTAGACCCAAGCTGCGGGACGGAAGGACCCATTAGGCTTGCAGCCATTGATGCGCAACGCTGTATAGGCTGTGCGCTCTGCATCGAAGCCTGTCCAGTGGATGCCATTGCGGGTGCATTCAAATTTATGCATGCCGTTATTGAAAGCGACTGCACAGGCTGCGAACTTTGCATACCAAGTTGCCCCGTCGACTGCATCGAAATGGTCTTGCCGAAGGCCCCCATTGCATGGACCGCCAAGAAAGCCAGCGAGGCTCGAAAGCATTTTGAAGCACACGAGCGTCGACTGCAGCAGGAGTCCACGAAGCCAAACGACAAGCGACGACAACAACCTGTCGACAAAGACAGCCTGCTTAAAGCTGCGCTTGCTCGTGCCAAGGATCGTCAGCAGGCGATGAAATCGAAGGTTGAGCCTGAATGAACCCGGTCACACGGCAGCTTATGTTCGAGCGGCTTGACGAAGCTAACCGGAATCCCACCACTGAGCTAAACTTTTCCTCACCATTCGAACTGCTCACGGCCGTGCTGCTTTCCGCACAAGCCACAGACGTCTCTGTCAATGCCGCTACGGCAAAGCTCTTTGCCCTGGCAAATACTCCGAGGGCCATTCTAGATCTTGGTGAGAAGCAGCTTATTGCTTGCATACGAACGATTGGGCTTTACCAGACTAAAGCTCGACATCTTAGGCAGGCATGTCAGATTCTCCTAGACCGTTACGACGGAAAAGTCCCAGAAGATCGTGAGGCTCTAGAGGGCCTTCCCGGAGTTGGGCGTAAAACAGCCAACGTCGTTTTGAACACCGCCTTCGGTTGGGAGACCATTGCTGTTGATACTCATATTTTTCGAGTCTCTAACCGCACCGGGCTGGCCAAAGGTAAGACCGTTTTAGAAGTAGAAAAACGCCTTCTTAAAAACGTACCCCTGGTATTTCGTCGTAACGCCCATCACTGGCTGATTCTTCATGGGCGTTACGTCTGCAAGGCACGGCGACCCGAGTGCTTTCGGTGTGGCTTAAGCGACCTATGCGACTTCAAACCTAAAACACCCCTTTCGGGAACAAAGCATGCTGTTTAACCCCAGCCGAGACGAGGTGCGACGCTTCTTTCTAGACGTCTGGCGAAAGACGCAAGACAAGGCGCCCCTAAGTCCTATGGAGCTTATAGCCCAAGAATGGATGCTTATGCACCCGGAATACCACAGCCTTTTTGAAGATGAAGAGACGGCAATGACCAAAGACTTTCGTGTTGAAGATGGTCAGACCAACCCCTTTCTTCACTTGTCCATGCACCTCGCGGTTCAAGAGCAGATGTCCATCGATCAACCACCTGGGGTTCGTAAGGCCCTTGAAGGGCTCATTCGCCAGTCGGTTGACGTGCATGAGGCCATGCACCTTGCCATGGAATGTCTGGGCAAAATGCTTTATGGCGCCCAAAGACAATCCAGCCCTCCCGATGTTCAGGCCTACCTAGAATGCCTCGAGAAATGCGGCAGGTAGGTCAATGAACCCACTTCGTATTGACCTTCAAAGCCTGCGTCTATTCCTAGCCGTGGCACGCACAGGTTCCATTACACAGGCCGCTCGGCAATCCCACCTGGCGCTAGGCGCGGCAAGCGCTCGGCTTAAAGAGCTTGAAGAGCGCCTAAGTATTCGACTTCTCGAGCGCCATGCCCGAGGGGCTCGACTTACCGAAGCTGGGCGTCTTGTTGCCCTTAGAGCGCATGCCATTGAACACGAAATGACACAGATGGGTGTTGAAATCGAGGACCTCTCGAAAGGGGTCTCCGGCCATGTCCGGCTCATCGCCAACATGAGCTCGATTGCAGCGGTTCTTCCCAACGACCTGGCTTGTTTCTTGAAAGCCCACCCAGGCGTTCGTATTGACATGGCGGAATACACAAGTCGTGAGGTTGAACAACTCTTGCTGGAAGGCCGGGCCGACATTGGCATTCTTACTACTCCGCGGTCATCCTCCGAGCTTATGGTGTTTTCCTATTACAAGGACGAGGTTGTCGCAGCTGCCCCCTTGCAGGCACCATGGCTTAAGCGAAAGACAGTCCCCATTAAAGAGCTGCTTTGCCAAGATCTCATTCTTTTACAAGAAGGCGGCGCCATTTCAGATTGGCTAACAGACCTTGCAAGGCAAGAGAAACAAAGACTTCGCGTGAGGGTCCGAGCCAAGGGGTTTGACGCCCTTGCCCAGTTGGTTGCAGCAGGTCTTGGTATTACAGTGCTGCCCAAGGTGGTAGCCAATCGGCTTGCAAAGCTCTCACCCATCCATGTTCTACCCATTCGTGGCGTCATCACCCAAAGAACGGTGTCCATTGCCTGCCCACCAGGGGGGCCTAGCCTTCCGGCCGCCAAACAGCTTCTTGACTTTTTGTGTCAGGCACACACCTAGCATCAGCGAAAGCCTTCACTTTTTACGAAGGGTAAAGCAGGATCCAGGAATTCCCAGATAGGCACAGCTAATTTAAAGTGAAGAAAAGAAAACAACTCCTTAGCCCACCTCGGCTCCACACTGCATAAAGGGACGGTCATGTTCGATAAGCAAAACTCAGCAGGTGCTCGGTTACACCAAGCTCTTCACGACGAGAAACCTTTGCAAATTATTGGTGCCATCAATGCCAACCATGCCTTGCTCGCCAAGCGCGCAGGTTTTCGCGCAATCTATCTCTCCGGTGGCGGCGTGGCTGCCGGTTCCCTTGGCCTTCCTGACCTCGGCATTAGCGGACTCGAAGACGTCCTAATCGACGTCCGGCGCATTACAGATGTCTGCGACCTCCCACTTTTAGTCGATATCGACACCGGATTTGGCGCCTCTGCCTTCAATATTAGCCGCAGCGTTCGCTCGCTTATCAAAGCGGGGGCAGCAGGAATGCATATTGAGGATCAGGTCGGTGCAAAGCGTTGCGGCCACCGCCCTGGTAAGGCCATTGTCTCGTCTCAAGAAATGGTTGATCGCGTGAAGGCATCTGTTGACGCGCGTCAGGACCCCAATTTTCTTGTTATGGCCCGTACCGATGCGCTTGCCGTAGAAGGACTGCAGGCTGCGATTGATCGTGCATGCGCCTGCGTTGAGGCCGGCGCCGACGCCATTTTCCCTGAAGCAATGACAGAACTTTCTATGTACAAAGAGTTCGCAGCCGCTGTAAAAGTCCCAGTTCTTGCCAACATTACTGAATTCGGTGACACGCCGCTTTACACGATCGAAGAACTTCGCACCGCAGACGTGGCCATGGTGCTTTACCCCTTGTCAGCTTTTCGAGCCATGAACAAGGCCGCCGAGTTGGTTTACAACACGGTTCGTAAAGAGGGCACACAACAAAGCGTCGTTGATCGAATGCAGACCCGAAAAGAACTCTACGACTCTATTAATTACTGGGACTACGAGAACAGGCTCGACGCACTTTTTAAACAACAGGCCTAACAACCCCCAAAAACCCATAAGAGGCACTTCTGCTCAACTCCCTACAACCAAGAAAATCAAAGGAGCCCAAACCCATGTCCTCCAATGTCGTTGAAAGTATCACCAAGCCTAAGCCCAAAAAATCGGTCGCGCTCTCAGGTGTTGAGGCGGGCAACACCGGCCTTTGCACGGTGGGGCGCACAGGCAATGACCTTGCCTACCGAGGCTATGACATCCTTGACCTTGCCGAGGCTTGTGAGTTCGAGGAAGTGGCGTATTTGCTTGTCCACGGAAAGCTACCCACCCATGCGGAACTCACTGGCTACAAGGCAAAATTAAAAGCACTTCGAGGCATCCCTGAAGCCGTCAAATCGGTACTCGAGGCACTACCCGCCTCCTCCCACCCCATGGACGTGATGCGAACAGGCGTCTCCGCGCTTGGCTGCACCCTTCCAGAAAAAGACGACCACAATGAGCCAGGCGCTCGGGACATTGCAGACCGCCTCATGGCAAGCCTAGGCAGTATGTTGCTCTACTGGTACCACTACAGCCATACCGGCAAATGCATTGATGTTGAAACCGACGATGACTCCATTGGTGGACATTTTCTTCATCTGCTTCATGGACAGACCCCTTCCCAAGAATGGATAAAGGCTATGCATATCTCGCTTAACTTATACGCTGAGCATGAGTTCAATGCCTCCACCTTTACCGGGCGCGTCATTGCCGGCACCGGCGCAGACTTTCACTCGGCCATTGCTGGGGCAATTGGCGCACTCCGCGGACCCAAACATGGCGGAGCGAACGAGGTGGCCTTTGAAGTCCAGAAACGTTACGACAACCCGGACGAGGCCGAGGCTGATATCCGAAGAAGAGTAGAAAACAAAGAAGTTGTCATTGGCTTTGGTCACCCGGTCTACACCGTCAGTGATCCTCGAAACAAAGTCATTAAAGAAGTGGCTCGGTCGCTTTCAAGTTCGGCCAAAGACTTGAAAATGTTCTCAATTGCCGATCGCCTTGAATCCGTGATGTGGGACGTTAAAAAGATGTTTCCCAACCTTGACTGGTTTAGCGCCGTCAGCTACCACATGATGGGCATTCCAACAGCCATGTTCACCCCTATCTTTGTTATTTCCCGAACCAGTGGGTGGAGTGCGCACATTATTGAGCAGCGTATCGACGGGAAAATTATTCGGCCAAGCGCGAACTACACAGGTCCGGAAGACCGTCGTTTTGTAAAACTTCAAGACCGCCAATAAGCCATGAACCAAGCACACCGTAAGCCCCTGCAAGGCACCAGCCTGCAGTTCTTCGACGCACGTGAGGCAGTGGAAGGCATCCAACCAGGAAGCTACGATACCCTTCCCTATACCTCTCGAGTCTTAGCAGAAAACCTTTGTCGTCGCTGCCCACCCGAGGCACTTCGCGAAAGCCTCTTGCAACTTATTGAGCGACGGCGCGACACCGACTTTCCTTGGTTTCCTGCTCGGGTGGTCTGTCATGACATTCTCGGTCAAACAGCACTTGTCGACCTTGCTGGTCTTCGAGATGCTATTGCGGCGCAGGGTGGTAACCCCTCGCTTGTCAACCCGGTCGTCCCAACGCAATTGGTTGTCGATCACTCCCTTGCAGTCGAGCATGCCGGGTTTGATCCAGAGGCATTCGAAAAGAACCGCAACATTGAAGAGCGACGTAATGAAGATCGTTTCCACTTTATAGAGTGGACCCGAAAGGCGTTCAAAAACATCAATGTCATTCCACCCGGCAATGGCATCCTTCACCAGATTAATCTGGAACGTATGTCACCCGTCATTCAGGTTGAGCAAGGTGTTGCCTACCCGGATACCTTAGTTGGTACCGACAGCCACACCCCGATGGTGGACGCGCTAGGCGTGATTGCCATTGGTGTCGGTGGGCTGGAGGCCGAGAGCGTAATGCTGGGACGAGCGTCGTATATGCGCCTTCCCGATATTATTGGCGTCGAGCTTAGAGGTAAGGCGGCACCTGGCATTCTGGCAACCGACATTGTCCTTGCTCTTACCGAGTTTCTGCGCCAGTCCAAAGTGGTCTCGGCCTACCTCGAGTTCTATGGCGAGGGCTCTACAAGCCTTTCGCTCAGTGACCGGGCAACAATAAGCAATATGGCGCCTGAGTACGGGGCCACGGCTGCCATGTTTGCCATCGACGAGAAAACACTCGACTACCTGAGGCTTACAGGACGCGAAGAAAGTCAGATTCAACTGGTAGAGACCTATGCAAAGACAACAGGTCTTTGGGCCTCGGCCCTCAATAAAGTGGTCTACGAGCGCAGCCTCCGTTTTGATTTGTCAAGTGTTGTGCGCAATATGGCCGGCCCATCCAACCCTCATCGTCGCCTCCCAACATGCGATCTTGCCAATCAAGGTATCGCAGGCCTAACCGCAGCTAGTCAAAATGCCGAAATGCCTGCAGGCTCAAGGCCCATGCCTGATGGCGCGGTGATTATCGCCGCCATTACAAGTTGCACCAATACCAACAACCCAAGGCATATGGTGGCCGCTGGCCTACTCGCGCGCAAGGCAAACCAGTTAGGCCTCAAGCGACAGCCTTGGGTCAAAACATCTCTTGCACCCGGTTCAAAAACGGTTGCCCTGTACCTGGAAGAAGCTGGCCTACTTCCGGAACTTGAGTCACTTGGATTTGGCGTGGTTGCCTTCGCGTGCACGACATGCAACGGCATGAGCGGGGCCCTTGAACCAAGCCTTCAAAAGGAAATCATCGAACGCGACCTTTACGCCACTGCCGTGCTCTCGGGTAACCGTAACTTCGACGGACGTATTCACCCCTACGCCAAACAAGCCTTTCTAGCATCTCCGCCTTTGGTGGTGGCCTATGCGCTCGCAGGAACCATCCGTTTTGATATCGAGAAAGACAGTTTCGGTCTGGATGCCCAAGGTAGGTCTATTCGACTTGAAGACCTCTGGCCCTCTGACGATGAAATTGATGCTGTGGTCAAAGCCTTTGTGCGGCCCGAGCAGTTTCGAAAGGTCTACGACATTATGTTTAAGCCGCGCGAATTCTCGACCGAGACCGTCAAGCCACTTTACGACTGGCGCCCTCATAGCACCTACATACGTCGCCCTCCTTACTGGGAGGGCGCCCTAGCCAAACCACGACGTCTGGCAGGCATGCGGCCGCTTGCTATTCTTGGAGACAACATAACAACCGATCACCTCTCGCCATCCAACGCTATCCTTCGCGACAGCGCTGCGGGCGACTATCTGGCGAAGATGGGACTCCCCGAGGAAGACTTCAATTCCTATGCCACACATAGGGGGGATCATCTTACGGCTCAGCGTGCAACCTTTGCGAATCCAAAACTCATTAATGAAATGGTTCTTGAAGACGGCAAACCGAAGCAAGGCTCACTTGCTAGGGTAGAGCCCGAGGGCAAAGTAATGCGGATGTGGGAGGCTATTGAGACCTACATGAACCGTGAGCAGCCCTTAATCATTGTTGCGGGCGCCGACTACGGACAAGGCTCTTCACGTGATTGGGCAGCAAAAGGCGTGCGACTGGCAGGTGTTGAAGTCATTCTGGCCGAAGGCTTCGAACGCATCCATCGTACAAACCTGGTGGGCATGGGGGTTCTACCCCTCGAGTTCAAATCTGGTGAGAATCGCCTGAGCCTTGGTCTTGACGGTACCGAGACCTTTGATGTCATTGGTGAGCGTCAGCCTCGAGCCCTGCTCAAGGTTGTTGTGCACCGCCGCGATGGTCGTAGCTACACCGTCGAAGCAGTATGCCGACTCGACACCGCAGAAGAGGTCTTCATTTACGAGGCGGGTGGTGTTCTTCAGCGGTTCGCCCAAGATTTTCTTCAAGAGCGTCAGGCAGCGTAAACCTGCTTCATCTTCACTTAAACAAAACGATCCCTTCATTCACAACCAGAATCATCGCCATGACCTCAATTCCTATGCAGCGAAGAATTCCTGCCACCTATATGCGAGGCGGAACAAGTAAGGGAGTTTTCTTTCTCCTGGAAGACCTACCTGCCGAGGCGCAACAACAGGGCTCTGCTCGCGATGCAATTCTTCTAAGAGTCATTGGAAGCCCCGACCCCTATGGAAAGCAGATCGATGGCATGGGTGGGGCAACATCCAGCACAAGTAAAACGGTTATTGTTTCAAGAAGTCAGAAGCCAGAGCACGATGTGGACTATCTATTTGGGCAAGTCTCTATCGATAAACCCTTCGTCGATTGGTCTGGTAATTGCGGCAACCTGTCTGCTGCTGTTGGGCCCTTCGCTATTCGTAATGGCCTTATCGACCCAGCCCGCATACCCCAAGATGGAACTGCAACCGTTCGTATTTGGCAGGCCAATATTGGTAAATCCATCATCAGCCACGTTCCCATATACAAGGGCGAAGTCCAGGAACTCGGAGACTTTGAACTTGATGGCGTAACCTTTCCTGCTGCGGAGGTTCAGCTTGAGTTCCTGGATCCCGCTGCAGAATCAGACGATGAGTCTTCCGGGGCCCTATTCCCAACCGGACGACTTGTTGACAGCTTCCAAGTTCCTGATGAGCCAGAACTTCAGGCCACTTTCATCAATGCTGGAATTCCTACTATTTTTCTACGCGCCTGCGACCTAGGGTTCACAGGGACAGAACTTCAGGACGACATCAATACCGACCCCAACACGCTTGCGCGACTCGAAAAGCTACGAGCCTATGGGGCGATTCAGATGGGGCTAATTAAAACCGTTGAAGAGGCAGCGAAAAGACAACACACCCCTAAAATTGCCTTCGTTTCTAAACCACAAAGCTATACCGCATCCAGCGGTCGTTTTGTTGACGCAAGCTCCATTGATCTATTGGTTCGAGCCATGTCAATGGGGAAGCTTCACCATGCCATGATGGGAACCGCGGCTGTTGCCATAGGTGTGGCAGCCTCTATACCCGGAACGCTTGTCAATGAGGCAGCGGGCAGCGGGGCTCGTCAGTCGGTTCGGTTTGGCCATCCTTCGGGAACCCTGCGTGTTGGTGCGGAAGCAACGCAAACCAATGGGCAATGGCAGGTCACAAAAGCCATCATGAGTCGTTCAGCACGTCGCATTATGGAGGGTTGGGTTACCGTGCCGTAAATGATTTTTAAACTGGGCTGACCTCGACTGCCCCCGCGGCAGCCCAAGGCAATCATTATTCTGAGGGTGGAGGAGAAAAATATGGTCACTGCTTACAAAAACACAAAGACCGCTAATGTTCACAATCGCTCGTTGTCCGAGCGGGAAGCCTTTTGGGCGGAACAAGCGCAACTCATCGACTGGTTCAAACCCGCTCAGCGGGTTCTCGCCTACGACAACCCCCCTTTCACTCACTGGTACGAGGGCGGCCAGACCAACCTCTGTTTCAATGCTGTCGACCGTCACCTTCAAACACGTGGTGACCAATTGGCCCTTGTTTATTTATCCACCGAGACCGACCAGAAGCGCGAACTGAGTTACCGAGAACTCCATAAAGAAGTTCAAACCATGGCTGCGATTATGAAGTCGCTTGGTGTGGTCAAAGGTGACCGGGTTCTTATATACATGCCCATGATCGCGGAGGCCATCTTCGCCATGCTGGCCTGCGCACGTATTGGTGCGATTCACTCAGTGGTTTTTGGCGGCTTTGCTGCCCCGTCACTGGCAGCTCGCATTGACGACGCTCGCCCCAGGCTCATGATCTCCTCCGATGCAGGCATGCGTGGAGGCAAGGAGGTTCCCTATAAGAACCTGGTTGACGCGGCCTGCGATCTGGCACAAACACCCCCCGAAAAAGTGCTCATGGTGAATCGAAGTCTTGTAACCATGTCCCTTAAACCGGGGCGTGACCTTGACTATGCAAGCCTGCGCGAAGAGTATAAGTCCACAGACGTCAGTTGTGAGCCCCTGCTTGCAACTGACCCCAGTTATATTCTCTACACCTCAGGCACAACCGGGAAGCCAAAAGGCGTGCAGCGTGACACCGGTGGGTATGCCGTTGCTCTAGCAGCCTCTATGCGTCACATCTACGACTGCCAACCAGGCGAAGTTTTCTTTTGCACGTCTGACATTGGCTGGGTGGTTGGTCACTCTTACATCGTTTACGCACCCCTTATTAATGGCTCAACCACGGTTGTGTACGAGGGCCTGCCCATTCGACCCGACCCAGGCATTTGGTGGAAGATTGTGGAAGACTACAAAGTCAGTACCATGTTTTCTTCGCCCACCGCTGCACGGGTGCTTAAGAAACAAGACCCGAAGTTCATGACCGAGCGAAATACCGCGTCGCTTCGTCGCCTTTTCCTGGCCGGGGAGCCCCTGGATGAACCCACAGCCAAATGGATTTCCGAGGCCTTGGGCGGTGCGCGCATTATTGATAACTACTGGCAAACCGAATCGGGCTGGCCCATTCTTTCGGCCCAACATGGCATTGAGAACACTGAAACCAAGTACGGCAGTCCAAGCTTCCCTGTCTATGGTTACGACATTAAGCTTGTTCATGAATCAAGCTTTGAGGAGGTTGGCGCAAATGAGAAAGGCATGCTGTGTATCGCCCCGCCTCTTCCTCCAGGGTGCCTTCAAACCGTCTGGGGAGACGACGAACGTTTTGTAAAAACCTATTTTTCTGCCGTGCCTGAGCAGCTGCTTTACTCCACTTTCGACTATGCAACTCGCGACGACGACGGCTACTACTTTATTCTTGGACGTACCGACGATGTCATTAATGTGGCGGGCCATCGGCTTGGAACCCGGGAAATTGAAGAGGCCATTCAAGCCCACTCAAATGTCGCTGAGGTTGCAGTTGTCGGGGTCGCCGACACCTTAAAGGGACAAATACCACTTGCCTTCGCCGTCCTTAAAAATACAAGCGTCTGCGATAGCCCGGAAAGGCAGGCCAGCGAAGAAAAAGCCATCATGGCAACAGTCGATAAGGAACTCGGTGCCATCGCTCGTCCATCTCGGGTGCATTTTGTCAGCCTACTTCCTAAAACCCGCTCGGGAAAACTTCTTCGACGAGCGATGCAAGCAATGGCCGAAGGTCGGGACCCTGGTGATATGACAACCCTTGAAGATCCGGCATCACTCGAGCAGATACGCTCAGCCCTTGCACGTCAGTAACTTCAACACCTAAGCTCAACGGCCGATAGAATCTTAAGATCCATGCCATGAGAGTTCTACTTTTTAAGGAAGACTCTCATGGCAACTCGACCACTTTTTTACACCAATTCTTCGTTTTCACGTGCTGGACTTTCAACCTTCTTGCTTGGCCTAGGTCTTGCGCTTCTTGGGCTGGCAAGTTTAATTGCCCCCGAGTCTGTTCAGTGTCTTGGCTAGTGGATGAGCCAGTCGATGACTCAGTTCTTTGGGCACCCCCCCATCAGTTCGTCCAGCCATCAATCAGAGGCTAGACCAAAAGATGCATCATCGGGCCTGAGGAACCGCTACTATAGGTGGCGTGTCAACTTCAGGCTCCTCGTCCATTCCCCCGCAAAACGCAATCGGTCGTTCCGTGCAGTTACTGCTGAACGCGGCCCATGCCCTGGACCATCTGGTTCTCCTTATCTTTGCCTCAGCTGTCTCACTTATTGCCATTGACCTTGGGGTTGATCGCTGGGAAGATCTTATGCCCTACACCACAGGGGCATTTCTAATGTTCGGCCTTGGCTCCATTCCCGCTGGGCGACTTGGCGATTTATGGGGCCGGCGTAACTCCATGCTTCTCTTCTTTTTTGGTACGGCGGTCTCATGCTTTTTAGTTGCCATTAGTACCCAATCTTGGCACCTGGCGGTAAGCCTTACCGTGCTAGGTATCTTTGCCTCCATTTACCACCCTGTTGGCATCCCGATGCTTCTTAGGCACGCCAGTCGACCAGGAGCTGTCATTGGCTGGAACAATTTAGCAGGCAACCTTGGAGTCGCCTTGGCCGCGCTTCTCACGGGTGTCACGGTAAGCCTCGCGGGATGGCGGGCTGCTTTCATTCTGCCTGGCTTCTTAGCACTTGCGTTGGGCTTAGCCTTCATGCGGTTGGCCCCGCAGGAACCCAAAAGC
>JAYNLI010000001.1:51888-108706 GCA_038111655.1 Bordetella sp. | reverse complement strand
GGTCTGCTGGTTTTGAAGCCCGAGACCCCATTGAACTCGATCGATCAAAATCTTGCTATTGGGAATAGGGTTGTCAAGGTCACGGGTTGCCACGTAGGCACGTGCCTGCCAAGTACCCGTACTAGAGGTTCGCTGCTCGTGCACCGCACCGACAATGCTTTGACGATAGGTCTTGCCAACCCCTTGGGCCTTGCCGAAGGCATTTGCCCGGTAAGGTGCCGTTTGAAACTCCGTGAGCGTGCGACTGCCGGGGTCTTCCCCCTTCGTCTGATCGAGCACGTTAAAAATAAAGTTGGTCTTACGATCCTCGCCCTTAACAACAAGCTTGCTATTGAGATGGCTGCGCTTGGCCTCGCTGTAGTCGCGGAAACCGTCATAACTTAGAAGTCCGTAGTCCACCACGAAGCCGTAATCACCCCGCGTGTCAGAGTATTGGAATGAGGATCGGTACAGATTGTCCGACCCTGTGAAACCCGATAACAAGAGTTCAGGATCTTCAGAGGGATCACGCGTAAACGCCTGCAGAACGCCACCACTGGCATTGCCATACAAAGAGGCAACGGGGCCTTTCAAAACCTCAATTCGCGAGGTTGAAGTTGCAGCAAACTGCGAAGTCTGTCCTTGACCATCCGGCAGGCTCTGAGGAAGACCATCCACCATAAGACGAACACCCCGAACACCAAAGGGCGCGCGAGCACCATAACCGCGAATGGAGACCTGAAGATCCTGGGCAAGATTGTTACGGTTCGCAACAAAAATTCCGGGAGCCATACCAAGAGCCTCACTTAAGTTAATTTGCGACCCCGATTGCTCGATGGTCTGGCGGTTCACCACATCAATCGACCCGTGGGCATCAAATGCCTTCTGCTCCGAGCGGCTTGCACTAACCACAACCTCATCAAGCATGGACTGAGCATGTGCAGCCATTGGCATTAAGACCAAAGAAACTACAAAAAAAACAAGCTTTAGCTTTGGCTGAATGGCATGCAACATATCTAATCTCCAGATCAATTAAGTGCAAGGGAATTCGGTAGCAAGCGTTTCTCTTATGACGCTCGCCGCATTAAATCGATGAATGTCCGGGCGAGCTGAAAGCTGCCCTCGTAGAATAGAAACAACCTCATTGATTTGAATCTCTGTTCGCACGCACAGGCGCGGGTCCCTGGCTAGCGTTAATCCATCAAGTACACCCATGACGTAATGCTGGCCCGCCAATTGCTCATCTAAGCGTGCCGAACTCAGCTTGAAAAATAAATCACCCGCAGTCTGAAACCGTGCGGATTGACCGGCCATGACCGGGTCTAAGGACAGAAGGCCAAGCATTACCATTAAGACCCCCAAGGAGCGGACCAAGCAGGTTGTCAAGGGCTTGGCTCGACAGAGACTTTAATTGATGCGTACCAAGCGGCAAGGTTCGCAATGTCTTCATCAGACAGCTGTTTCGCAATCACCACCATAACCTCGTGGGCTCTTTTACCGCTGCGATAGTTTTTAAGTTGCTCCGCGAGGTAATCGGGTACCTGCCCAGCAAGATGCGGGGCCGAGGGCATAGAAGCCATACCCATAGCGCCATGACAAACCGCGCAGGCCATCATTGCCTTTTGACGCCCCAGAGAAGCGTCACCAGCCACTGCTGACTGCGAGAAAAAAATTCCCAGGAAAAAAATAGCGCCGAAGAAACGCTTAACCCGAGATGCAAAAAAGACGAAGGTCATTGGCATTCTCACATCGAGGTTAATAAAACTACATTCATCAAAAAGAAGAGCCAGACCCTGCTGGCGCAAGGGCTGGCTCGTCGGCTAAGGCAGACTACTCGGCGTAGCTAATGCGGTAAATCGCTCCAGCGAAATCATCGGAGACAAGCATCGAGCCGTCTTTCATCACGGCTACGTCGACAGGACGCCCGCGATAGAGACCCGTCTCTGGATCCAGAAAGCCTGATGCGAAAACCTCCATCTTTCCAGCCGTGCCGTCAGCCTTAATGGGTACGTACTGAATCTCTGCACCACTGGGCTTCGTGCGATTCCAAGAGCCGTGGGCAGCAACAAAGACACCGCCCTGATACTTGGCAGGAAACTTCTTACCGGTGTAGAAGGTCATCCCTAACTGGGCCTGGTGGGCAGGGAATTCCACCTGAGGGAAGATAGCGCCAGCAGGCTCTTTCATGCCCTTAAGGTCGGGGGCGGCAGGAGAGCCTGCAACCTTAAACTTGCCATTCCAATAGGGAAATCCGAAGTGCTGCCCAGACTTCGTGGACCGGTTCAATTCACCTGGAGGAATGTCGTCCCCAAGACCATCCACCTGGTTATCCGTCCACCAAAGCGAACCATCCTTGGGGTTGAAATCCATACCCACCGAGTTTCTTGAGCCTACGGCAAAGACCTCGCGCTTGCTACCATCGAAGGCATTCATACGCACAATTCCGCCAATTCCAATCTTCTCGTAAGACGCAATCTTGTCTTTGGGCTGAACGTTGTAGGGTTGTCCCAGCGTCACGTAAAGCATGCCATCGGGTCCGATTCGGCAGGTCCTTGCGCCGTGGTTAAAAGACTCTTCCTCTGGGGGAATAAGGCCCCCCTTGGAGACCACTTCAATCACAGCCACATCCGGGCCTTCATAGAAGAACTCAGCGGCTGGGAAATTGAGCACGCGGTTATGCTCAACAACCACCAAAAATCCGTCCTTGGTCCAACAGACTGCATTCGGGTTAGTGAACTTAAGGGAAGGCGCGAATGACTTCACTTCATCAGCGATACCGTCGCTGTTGCGATCGGTCACGGCCCAAACAGTTGTCTTACGCGTGCCTACAAAAAGCATATTGGTCGAGGGTGCCACCGCCATATGGCGGGCATCGGGAACAACTGCAAAGAGTTCAATTTTGAATCCGGGAGGAAGCTTCACCTTCTTTAAGTTCTCCCGAATGGCTGCCGCATTCTTGCCCTCCTGCGGAACAGGCGGAATATTGAGGTCGGTTGTCGCAACCTTCATCTGCTTGAGTGTTGCAAGGTTGTCCGGGGCGGCTACCGCACCCAGAGACATCCCCGCTAAAACGGCGGCCGAGACCACTGAGATCGTCATACACTTCATAAAAACTGCCTCCTTGTTGACATTGTTTTGGCAAAGCCCTCCTCGCCGTAAAAACCCGAACCTTAAGCTGGACCTTTTGCGTCAGTGAGCTTACTGATGTTTTGTTCTGGATAGACCTAGCGTTTACCCACCCCCATAGGGCGATAATCCACACATCTGCCTATGAAAGAAATTGAAATCTGCCTTGGGCTTAGTGCCGAGACATCCTTAACTGCCCGCGGCTTGAGCGGCTGGTCGGCACTTGCCGGGATACGGGCGCGCAGGCAGTTGCTGGTTGCCCACTACTTCGACACCCCGAGCCACCTTCTTGCCCGTAGCCGAATGGGCCTGCGCCTTCGGCGGGAATCTGGGATCTGGGTTCAGACCTTTAAGGCTGAATCCACCAGCCTGGAGCGGCTGGAGCTTAATCACCGACTTGCCCAGCGCCAGGCCAGCCCGCGACCCAGCCTGTCACCAGAAGGTCTACCTAGTAAAGATCAGTTTCTTGCCTTAGGTCTTAAGCGATCGGAGATCAATGAAATGTTTGATCTGCAGTTCCTAGAAGAGAAGTTTCAGGTCGAGGTCAGGCGTCAGACTTGGGCCCTCAGCTGGGGGCGCAGCCAAATTGAGCTCGCCTTCGACCAGGGCCTGCTTCGGGCCCACGACCAGGAAAAGGCCTTCACCGAACTGGAGCTCGAACTAAGCACCGGCCAATGGAGTGACCTTTTTGAGGCGGCGCAGTCTTTATCAAATCACCTGGAGAGCCTTGGCCTACAGGCTTTTCTAGAGCCACGCTCAAAGGCCGAACGGGGCTTTACCTTTGCCGCATCCAATGCCGATGCAAAAACCGCCTTAAAGCCCACCAACAAAACCGAGGCCGCCTTCAAGAAGGCTGAACTGGCCAAGGAAGAAGATCTGCAGCCGTCAACCACCAGCCAGGTTCTCAGCCTTTCTTTACAGACAGCCGCTCACAGGCTCAGCCACGAAATGGCTCGTGTTCTTGAAACCATCGACCCCGAAGGCCCCCATCAGGCGCGTGTGGCTCTGCGTCAACTTCGCACGCTTTTTAAGTTGCTTATTGCCGCAGGCCTTACGGATCCGTCCGTAAGGCTTCAAGAAAAGGCCTCGGAACTTGCCGATGTCTTGGGCGAGTTACGCGACCTTGACGTCGCTGAAGAAAAGCTCGTTCGGCCGCTGGAAGCTCGGCTCAGGTTTGATGCGGCCGTCACCGCGGCCGCCGTGTCCATCACCGAGCAGACCAGTCAAGTGCGAGACCGTGTCAGGGAAAAGCTTTTAGGCCATGACACTCGCAACTTTGTTCTTGAAGTCTTTCAGTTTGCGAACACACTTAAGGGCCATGTCGGACCGCCTCAGGCCCAGACCTTTGCAAACGAGCAGGCTGCCCTTTTTCGACGCCGCATTAAAAAACGGGCAAGGCTTGCGCCAAACGACGAGAATCTCCACCGACTTCGACTCGGCTACAAAGCGCTACGTTATGCAAGCCCAGTTCTATTAAGGCTTGGAGCCGATGCCTCGTTGTCCAGCGATGCACGCAAAGCAGCAAAAGCACAGGACCGACTGGGCAACAATCATGATCGCGCGGTCATGCTGACCACACTGCAACAAGCACTGAGCCAACAAGACCTTCCAGACCATCACCGGGACCGCTTTCTTGCATTAGCCCAAGGTTTCCTACTCGGCAGGCAGTAAGCGTCGAGGAAAAAAGCGGCTTAAGATGCTTTAAGAATAAGAGAATTAAAAAAAGAGGCCTCATGAGCGAACTGCCCAAAAAAGTCTATGGAAAAGAACTGCTGCGACTGCAGATTGAGCTCGTTAAGTTGCAGGAATGGGTTGTCGCAACGGGGGCGCGCATTGTTGTTGTGTTCGAGGGGCGAGATGCGGCGGGTAAGGGTGGCGCCATTAAACGTATTACTGAAGCCTTAAACCCCCGAGTCTGTCGCGTTGCAGCCCTTCCGAAACCGAATGAACGTGAACGAGGTCAGTGGTACTTTCAACGTTATGTCGCGCACCTTCCAAGTCATGGTGAGATCGTTTTGTTTGATCGGTCTTGGTACAACCGGGCCGGTGTCGAGCGAGTCCTTGGCTTTTGCTCGCCCGAGGAGTTGCACACTTTTTTATTAGGCTGCCCCTACTTCGAGCGACTGCTGGTGGCCGAAGGCATTCAGTTGGTGAAGTATTGGTTTTCGGTGAGTCAAGACGAGCAAGAAAAACGGTTTCAAGAGCGGGCGTCGAACCCCTTAAAAACTTGGAAGCTCAGCCCCATCGACGTTGAGTCACGCAACCACTGGGACAGCTACTCGCAGGCCAAAGACGACATGATGCAGGCCACCGATATTCCCGAGGCCCCCTGGTACGTGGTAGAGGCCGACGAAAAACACAAGGCACGTCTGAACTGCATACAGCACCTGCTAAGCCTGGTTCCTTACAAGCCTGTGCGTCAAGCGGCCATTAAACTGTCCGGCGTCAAAGCATCGAAGGGCCAAAGTAAAAAGTCGTCGGCTCGTAAAGACACGAGGCTCAAGCGTCCGCCCAAAATTGCACACCGTCTTGTGCCCGATTACTTTGCTTCGCAATGATTCAAAGGCACTGGCTTCATCAAACCGGCTACGCCAGTCTTCAAATGGCCAAACTGTGTGTTCGCATGTTTGCCCTGCCCACCTACCGGACTTCAGGGGTTGGGGCAGCCACCGAAAGAGCCATTGCCGAGCGTTGTCTACCTGCACTGCCAAGCTTTCTTTTGTTATCTAGCCTGCTTAGCCTTATCATTATTCGCATTGTTACGGTCACCGCCCAAAGCTACGGCCTTTCCGAATTTGCACTCGAGGTTTTAGTTCGCACGCTCGTGCTTGAACTTCTACCCCTTTACTCCGCTATTTTTGTCGCCCTGCGCATTAGCCTGCCTGCCCGTATGGCGCATACCGACATCGCTCAGGCCTGGGCTGGCCTGATCGCCAGCCTACTTTTTACAGGCCTTGCCAGCCTGTTAGCAGCAGCACTCGCCTACCTTATGGTCTATGGCCTTTCCCCTTGGGGGCTTGAGAGTTACATCGATGCCATTGGAAAGATATTCACACCTGCCATGTCGTTTATTTTTCTTCTCAAAACGCTAGCCTTCAGTCTTGCGGTATCGCTATTACCTGCAGGCCTGGCCAAAGCCAATGAGCTTCAAGCCTTTACGCGGCTCGTTGCCCTTTTACTTCTTATAGAAGTGGTCTCGCTGGTTGGGAACTACGTATGAGCCCCCTTACCGACGAAGAAGTTAGTCGCCGCGCAAGACTACTTATTTTTGTCACCGGTTTGTTGTTGGTAGCCTCCATCCTTTTCATTCTGTATGCGCGGGGAGCCTTTGAATCCAGCCAACGGCTCACGCTTATTACCGAAGACTCCGAAGGTGCCACCGTGGGTATGAGCCTAACCTTCGCAGGCTTTCAACTCGGGCGTGTCTCCCGCATCCGGCTTGGCGAAGACGGCAATGCCCATATTGAGGTGGATATTCCGCAGTCCGAGGCCCACTGGCTAAAAACAAGCAGTGTCTTTACGCTCGAACGCAATCTGCTGGGTGGCACAAGACTTAAAGCCTATTCAGGCATTCTTGAGGACCCCGTGCTTCCCGATGGTGCGGTTCGGCCCTTGCTGCGCGGCGATGCTACCGCCGACATCCCCAAGGTGGCGGGCACCGCACGCGAGTTACTTGAAAACCTACAGGCCCTCACGGGAAAAGGCTCCCCTCTTGTGCGCAGCCTTCAGGCCATTGAAGTGGCAAGCCAAAGGCTTGCCAGCGACCGAGGGGCCTTGGCCATGCTTATGGGCAATCTTGATGGCGCAGACCAACTCAAAGAAGCCATTGGCGATCTCCAGCAACTGATCTCGGCAACCAATGAAAAAGTCTTCGGTCTTGGCGCGGCTGACCCAAGGCTTCAGCAGCCCCGCGGCAAGGCAAACCCATCTCCAGAGAATCAAGCCCCGCACAACACAGCCCAAGACGCACCCGCGGTAAGCACGCTTGAGGCGGTTAACAAAACCTTGCAGGCTACCGAGGCCACGCTTCGCAAAGCTCAGGAAAGCCTTAATAAACTTGATGCTGTGCTCGAAAACACCCAAGCCATTACCCGCAACGCAAGAGTGGCCAGTCAAGATCTAGAACAGCTTCGCTACGAAGTCGAGACCAGCCTTCGCACTGCCGACGAACTCATGCGCGATGTACAAAGGGTCTGGCCGCTGTCTCAAGATCCCGAGAAAGGACTTGCCCTTCCATGATCCTAGTCAACACAAAGCGGATTCTCGCTGGCATGGCTCTAGCCGGCAGCCTGGTTATGTCTGGCTGTGCCAGCAAGCCCAGCCCACCGAGTTTTTTGTCGGCCGCAGAGACCGCCATGGCCCGCGGCAGCCAGGCTTACCTTGAAGGCAACTCCCGTCGGTCTGCCATTGAATACGAGCGGGCGGTTCAGCTTTTGAGTCAGACCGGCAGGGCTGAGCTTATTGCCAAGGCTGTTCTGACGCAGTGTGCTGCAGCCTTTGCTGGACTGCAGTTTGAACGCTGCGCTGCATTCGACGCCCTGGCCCAGGACGCCTCAATGACCGACCGTGCCTATGCCCGATTGCTAAACGGCGAGCTTACGGCCAACGACCTTCAACATCTTCCCGACACCCACCGACGGCTCGGTGAGGCCATTACCCAGCTCATGGCTCTGACTTCACAGTCCCAGACCACCGAAGCCCAGCTTGCGGCCGCTCTCTCGGGAGGGATCGCGGCTGCCGAAGCCCAACCAGGTCCCTTTTCCAAGCTGCTGGCGCTTGCCCTGCTGCGTCGCTATGGCTGGCCCGACGGTCTAACCTGGCCTGCTGGGGTGAACCAAGCCGAGGGCCAAGGCTGGCGGCGACCATTACTGGCCTGGCTTGAAGTGGGCCTGCAAGAAAAAAGCCGCTCGGGCGATGTCATCACCCGTGAGCGGCTTTTAAGGCAAAGGCAGCGGGTTTTAGAACTGGGTTCTGGACGCCGCTAAGACCTTGTAAGCAACGAAGATATTACTCAGCGCGCTTACGACCCTTGGGCGCAGGCGAAACAACTGTCTCACCGGCCTTTGCAACGGCTTCAACATTGGCCTCAACCATTTCAACAACCTGCTTGGAAGCTTTGTTCATGGCGTCGTAAGCAGTATTGGTTGCGCTGAAAGCCGACTTCATCAGAGCAATGACACCTTCTGTGCCAGCAGGCGCGCTCTTCGAGAGCTCGTTGATCATACCGGCCATGGATTTGTTAAGGTCTGCAACCTGCTTCTCGGCAAGACGAGCAACCTCAGAAGCCGTTTCAGCATTAATGGCATAAGCCTGACGGGCATAACCGGTGGCCTTTGCGGCAGCAGGCTGAGCAGCACCTTGGGCGACGCCGTAAAGCTCTTGGGCATCCTTCACACCAAGCATATGGCTGGAGGCTTCAGCGGCATCGGCCAAGGAGGCGCGGGCCGTCTTCAGGTTGAGGTCAATCTGCTTTTCCATGGCATCGAGCGAGGTTGCAGCCAACTGAGCCATAGCGGCGTTTGCATTTTTCATGGCAGAAAGAAAATGCTCGGGGGTCACGATGGACTGGTTCATAATGAAACTCCTTAATCAATAAATGGGTTCGAAAAGACTTCCTAAGACTGCTTGTTTTGCTGCTTCAAGCCCAAAAAAGAAGGCTTTTGACGCATCACAACAGAAAGACGAGCCATATAAAAAAGCGCTTAGCGCATCCTTTAAGTAAATTATATTGTGCGATGCACCAAAATCGCAAGACTTGTCACCTAAAAAATGCCTAAAAAAGATCAGACTTTCTTTTCTAACACTTTAACCATGTCAGAAAGCCTGACATGTCCAACCCTCGGCCAGCTAAAACGCCTCGAAATCGGGCCGCTGAGCACCATACTTTTTGATGCAGTAGTAGAGATGCTCTCGGCTGATATTCAAGCGCCGGGCCTCGCGCAAAAAGCGAATGCCCTCGGAAATCCCCCTAACGTCAGGTGGCAGCCGTTTTCGACTTGAAATAGCCTGCCCAGAACGATCCACCCAAGCCCAGGCAAGTCATCCATAATCAGAGCATGAACGCACCGGCCACCCACGATCTGCTGCATCGCTTTTCTGAACTACGACGACAAATTCACGCTCGGCCCGAGCTTAAGTTTGAAGAGTTCGAAACGGCTGAACTGGTTGCAAAGGAGCTGCAGGCCATGGATGTTGACGAGGTGCACACATGCATTGGCGGCACGGGTGTTGTAGGCGTTGTGCGCGGCAATAAAACACATTCTGCAAACGCCACATGCAAGGCCATTGGCCTGCGCGCCGACATGGACGCCCTGCCCATGACCGAGAAGAACAGCTTTCCCCACGTCAGCCAGCACCCCGGCAAGATGCACGCCTGCGGTCACGACGGCCACACCGCCATGCTACTTGCTGCTGCGCAGCTTCTGGCTAACGATCGCAACTTCGCGGGCACGGTACACCTTATTTTTCAGCCGGCTGAAGAAGGCGGTGGCGGGGCAAAGGCCATGATTGAAGATGGTTTATTCAAGCGCTTTGACTGCCACCAGGTCTTTGCTATTCACAACTGGCCCGGCCTTGCCGAGGGCAGCTTTGGCTTTAACCCAGGGCCCATGATGGCTTCAAGCAATCAATTTGAAATTCTTGTAAGGGGCAAGGGGGCCCATGCCGCCATGCCTCACCTGGGGGTGGACCCCGTGCTTGTGGCAAGTCATCTTATTCAGGCCTTTCAAACCCTGGTCAGTCGAACCACCAAACCGGTGGATGCGGTGGTGGTCTCGGTGACTCAGGTGCAAGCGGGAGAAGCGGTTAACGTTATTCCCGATCAATGCCAGCTTAAAGGCACTGCCCGTACCTTTAGCCTCGAGGCACTCGACAAAATTGAAGAGGCCATGCAACGCATTTGTGACCAACTGCCTGCGGCCTTTGGTGCAACGGCAGAGCTTCGTTTTGAGCGTCAATACCCGCCCACCATTAATCATCCTCAGGCCACCGAACAGGCTGCAGAGGTTGCCCGAGCCCTTGTAGGCGTAGACAAGGTGATTTGCCCCATTGAGCCCACCATGGGCGCTGAAGACTTTGCCTACATGTTGCTTGAGCGGCCAGGAAGCTACATTTTTCTTGGCAACGGCGATCTCAACGGCCCTCATCGCGAAGCAGGCCATGGCCTTGGGCCCTGCGCCCTTCATAACCCCAGCTACGACTTCAACGACCGGCTTATTCCCATTGGGGCAAGGTTCTGGCATGCGCTTGCCCATGCCTTGCTCAAACCGGCCTAACTTCAGTGCATCATTGGCCTAGTAGGCCGAGGGCACAAACATTTCTGCAGGAACAGGCCTACGAAAGTAGTCGGGGGTTTTCTCTCGGGCGGGCAAAACCACAGGTTCATGAGGCACTTCCCCGTAGGGAATCTGACTAAGTAGATGCGCCATACAGTTCAAACGCGCACGCTTTTTGTCATTGCCCTCGACCACCCACCAGCGAGCCTCGGGAATATGAGTGCGCTCAAGCATAAGTTCCTTCGCCTTTGTGTAGGCCTCCCATCGCCGGCGTGATTCCAAGTCCATAGACGAGAGCTTCCACTGCTTAAGTGGATCTTTAATGCACATTGTGAAGCGCATGTGCTGCTCTTCATCAAAAATGAAAAACCAGTACTTAATCAGAATGATGCCGGAGCGCACCAGCATTTTTTCAAACTCCGGAACAGTTCGAAAGAACTCTTCGTACTCGTCCTCGGTGCAAAAGCCCATCACCTTCTCAACACTGGCCCGGTTATACCAACTGCGATCGAACAGAACAGTTTCGCCCCCGGCAGGCAGGTGATTAACATAGCGCTGAAAGTACCACTGGGTTCGCTCACGTTCGCTAGGCGCGGAAAGCGCCGCTACACGAGCCACCCGGGGATTCGGCCTTTGGGTAATGCGCTTTATGGCACCCCCTTTACCCGCGGCATCGCGTCCTTCAAAAAGAACAACAAGCTTTAACTTCTTCTTAACCACCCAGTCTTGCAGTTTCACGAGCTCACCCTGCAGCCGAAAGAGCTCACGAAAATAAAGTCGTCGGTCAATGGCTCCATCGGCGGCGGGGCCCTGCTGAGGGCCGTCGAGCAAAAGCGTATCAAGCCGGTCGTCATCAAGCTCCATTTCAAGCTCTTCGTCGTAGCTACCAAGAAAGTCAAGGTCGGCGCGTTGCTGAAAACTTAAAGGGGCCTTGGTCATGAGGCGTTCGTCTTGTGATGTATGGGTAAGGGGCAGACTAGGGGCGTTCACGGCAGACGAAGCCCCAAGCGTTCAATCTAGACCTTCATCGTGACGATTCTGTGACATCGGCTAGAAAACGACCGCAGACCTCGGCAAGATCCGCAGGCAGACCCGGGGTCTCGGCCAAGATCTCAATGGCCTCTCGCATGGCCCGACGACGCTGTGGCTCAAAGGCCTGCCAGCGGTCCAGCGATCGCGCAAGACGCGAGGCCAGCTGACTGTTGCGGGCGGCCAGGCTTGCCAGTAGCTCGCGCCACACGGTGTAGCCCGCGCCATCCAGGCGATGAAACCCCGGTGAGACCTGCATAAAGAAGGGGCCTAGCAGCGAGCGAATGCGGTTTGGGCTGCCCTGGTCGTAAAGCGGGTGATGCAACAAACTTTGCACCGTAGCAAGAAGATCAAGCCCCTCGGTGTCGTGCAGCCTAACCGTTGCAACCTGCACCGTGAACCATTTATCAAGGGCAAGGTCGTTGTCTTTGTATCGCTCAAGGAAGTGATCCAAGGCCGTTTGGCAATCCGAAGCGGCAATGCCTTGAAGGCTTACAAGGCCCGAAAGGCAGGCCATGCGTCGCGTCATATTGGTCGCTGAAAGGTAACGCTTAAGCAGTTGCTCGGCTCGAGCCTGCGACGGGCTTAACAAAGTGACAAGCGACTGGGCAAGATGCTGCAAGGCCCTCCGACCGGCCGCAGGACCCGAGGGCTGGTAGTGCTCAAGTAACTCCGGCTCATCCACCTGCGCATCCAATGGCTTCATTACCAACTCCAGCGAAAGAGCCATGGCAAGCCTTGAGGCCTCAAGCCGCCTGCGAATTGCGCTGGGGTCAATACCGTACCCCTGCGAAGACCAGTGCTCGGCCACCAAGGCCTCCGAGGGAGGTGTAAGGCACAACAGCTTGAAGCCATCGCTTAACCCCTCGTCCTTTGCAATGCGCAACAGCGTCTGCATTAGTCCGTCGCGCTCTTCGGCGGTTGTGGTATCAGGCATAAGCTGAGCAAGCATTAACCGCTGGCAAGCCTCCCATCGGTTAAAGGCATCGGTGTCGTAAGCAGCCAGGCTTTGCAGTGCCTTCGCAGTAAGTCCTTGTTCAAGCTGAACAGGCGCTGAAAAACCACGTAACAAAGATACGATAGGCTCAGCCTTACCTTTGTGCGTGGGCAGGTCAAAAACAAAGTCCTGCTCGGGCTCGGTAAGCAAAAGCATCTGGTCATCTGAAAGCGGATTGCCTTCTTCGCTTAAAAGACCGGTACTCACAGGAATAACAAGCGGTTGCTGCCCGGCCTGTAAATACTGGCTAAGCCTTATGGTAAGCCTACCCTGCTCCGAATCCCAAGACCTTTGAACCTGAACCCGAGGTGTACCCGCCGCGGAATACCAACGCATAAAGGGCTCAAATAAATCCGACTTTTGGTTGGCATCAAGAATCGAACTCACAAAATCTTCGCAGGTCGCTGCCCGGCCGTCGTGCCGCTCCACATAAAGCGTCATGCCCTTGCAAAACCCCTCTTGACCAAGAAGGGTCTGCAGCATACGAATCACTTCTGCCCCCTTCTCGTAAACCGTGGCGGTGTAAAAATTGCGAATCTCCTGGTATTGCAGGGGCCGAATGGGATGAGCCATAGGGCCGGCATCTTCCGGAAACTGATGAGTGCGAAGGGTGCGCACGTCTTCAATGCGCTTAATAGCCCGTGCACTTGCGGCCTGCTCGGGGCTTAAACCTTCGGCCAGTCTGTCGGCCGTGAACTCCTGGTCGCGAAAGACAGTCAGCCCCTCTTTTAACGTAAGCTGAAACCAGTCACGGCAGGTAACGCGGTTGCCCGTCCAGTTGTGAAAGTACTCGTGACCAATCACCGCCTCCACAAGCTCGTAGTCTTTGTCAGTGGCCGTATTAGGGTCTGCAAGAACGTACTTGGTGTTGAATAAATTGAGGCCCTTGTTCTCCATAGCCCCGGAATTAAAGTCGGGCACGGCCACAATCATGAATCGCTCAAGGTCAAGCTCAAGGCCAAAGCGTTTTTCATCCCAGGCCACCGAGTGCTTAAGACTTTCTAAGGCAAACTCGGCCCGGCAAAGATCTTGGGGGCGGGTATAAACCTGAAGCTGTTTGCGCGTACCGGACATGCTGGTCACAAAGGTCTCCAGGCACTGAAGGTCGGCTGCTACCAGTGCAAACAAATAACTTGGCTTTGGAAAGGGGTCGTGCCAAACGCTTACGCGCTGACCGTTCTCTTCGTACTCCTTCACTAAATTGCCGTTCGAAAGCAGCACAGGGAAGGACCCCACCGGCGCCCTTAAAGCCACCGTGTAAACCGTCATGACATCCGGGCGATCAAGAAAATAAGTCATGCGCCGAAAGCCCTCGGACTCGCACTGGGTGTAAAGCCCACCGCGACTGGCATAAAGCCCCATAAGCTCGGTATTGGCAGACGGTTGAATACGGGTACGAATGCGAAGCCGGCCCTTGCCGGCCTTCTTTAACCAGAAAGACTCCGGCGAGACCTCAAAGGCCTGGGCTGCAAGCGGCTGGCCGTTTAGCCAGGCGCCCTCAAAGCAAAGCCCATCGCCCGCAAGAAGAAGATCGGTCAAGCCCTGTGCAGAACCCGATTCAAGTGGCTCAAAGCCGAAGTCCGAGGTAAGCCAGGTCTGCTCAAGGCCAAGCTCGAAGTCAAGCTTGAGATCGGTAATGCGATGGCTTGGGGGGCGATAATCGGACTGGCGAATCACCGAGGGCGTGCTGGTGCTTGCTTGGCCTTCTTGCATACATCTCTCTTTGGGTGTGATTGTGTATGCCTAGTCTGCCTGTTTTTCGGGCCTTAAAGGGCGGCAGGCCTGTAAGAGTTTTTTGCAGCGGCCATTTCGCGCCCTCCATCCATGAAGCAACGGGGCTCAGGGTCGGGGCCAAGTCAAGGGCTGCCCGAGTTTTAGACCGGATGGCACTCCGACCTTTAAGGGGAAGGTGCAGAATCGTTATGTTCAAGTTCGTCCTCCCCTTGCCAATCCACTTGGCACTGCCTTACCAGACCCGCCCCTCCAACTCGGAACCGGTCAGCTGCGCTGTAGGAACGGGGCAGTAGTGACTTGTTCAATCAACCACTCCTGCGAGGCGGTTAAAGCCGCCAACAGGGCAACAACTAAGGTCAAGGACTTCGAAGGCGACTAGCAGAGGGTCATGGGCTTTGCACCCGAGGGGTAGACTCAAAATGAAAACCAAAGGACATGAGTTATGTGAGCTTTCGTCGCGATCCCCTTGCCTTCTGTTGCTTCTGACGCTACTGGGACGCTCCCATCATCTGATTTGGAAGCCAAAGTGCAAGATCCGGAAAAACAGAGAGCAAGACCATCGAGCCCATCATGATGAATACAAAAGGCATAGAGCCCAAAAGGATGTCTTTGAGGCTAACATCCGACACCACACCCTTCAACACATAAAGGTTTAACCCTACCGGCGGTGTGATAAGACCGATCTCCATATTGATAGTGAGAATGACTGCAAACCAAATCAAGTCGAAGTTGTTGGCCTCAAGCACCGGGGTAAGAATCGGCATTACCATCAAAATAATTGCCACAGGGGGAAGGAACATACCTGCAAGCAATAAAAATAGGTTAACGGCGAACATAAGAACCCACCGGTTCAACTCGAGATCAACCAACCACTGGGCGGCGCTTTGGGTCACATAAAGCAACGACATCATGTAAGAGAAAACAGCGGCCGCAGCAATAATCATGAGAATCATCGTGGATTCGCGAACTGTTTCTCGAAAGATTTTCCACTGAACCTCGCGAGTACCAGCCTTATAAATGATGATGACAAAAACGAGTGCCAGGGCTGCCGAAATGGCAGCCACCTCACTTGGCGTCGCAATACCACCATACATCGCATAGGCAATGAACAAAATGATGGCAAGAAATGGCGAGACACGCACGAGGCCCTGCATTTTCTCGGCCCAGGTAAAACGTTGCTGCTCAATGTATGAATTGAGCTTTTCTGATCGCAAGCTGGAAAGCCATGCATAAATAGCAAACAAGACCACCAGTAAAATTCCTGGTACAACACCGGCGAGAAATAGCCGACCTATAGATGTCTCTGTAGCAACACCATAAAGGATCATGGTGATCGAGGGGGGAATAAGAATCCCTAAAGTGCCCCCGGCGCAGACCGACCCCGTTGCTAGCCGAGCCGAAATATTTCGTCGCAGCATCTCCGGAACACCTGCCTTACCAATAGCAGCTGCCGTCGCTGGGCTGGAGCCACTAATAGCACTGAAAACACCACAAGCAAGAATATTGGCTATCACCAAGCCTCCAGGTACTCGAACTAACCAACGATGGAGAGACTCGTAAAGATCCCTACCCGCATTCGTCCCTCCTACAGAGGCACCCAATAATATAAACAAAGGAATTGTGAGAAGTGCGAACGAGGAGAGCTCGTCCAACATCAGTACAGCAACGTTGTCTAAAAAGCTCGATCCTTCAAAGTAAAGGAGAAACCCCACAGAGACGAGGATCAGACCCCATGCAATAGGGAGTCCTGAGAACAAAACCAATAGTGTGAAGAGAAGAATTAAAGCACCAATTTCTAGCTCAGACATTCAAACTCTCATCTTGAGAAAAAGGAAGCTTTATAAGAGCAAGATACTGCAGAGCAGTTAGAAACATACCAATCGGCATGGTCGCATAGAGAGGCCATAATGGAGGTCCCCAAGAACTTTCTGTAACCTCACCCTGCAAGAATACTTCCACAGATTTTTCAAAACCGACGTACCCGAGAAAAAGCACTACGGCTACTCCCAACAGCTGCGTACAAAAACGGAGCCAAGAAGCGCCCAAGGAGGGCAAATAGGTTTCCACTAAGCCGACGGCAACGTGCCCCTCGGTTTTGAGGCAATAAGGGGAGCCCAAAAAAAGGGAGGCCACCATCATAAAAACTGCGAACTCAAGCTCCCAATCGGTCGAGAACCCGACTGATCGTCGCACTATCATGTAAACAATCACCAAAATAGCGAGCGCTAAAAGCACCCCCGCCAAAATGGCGCAGATATCCGACACTCTAGAAATAGCGCTGCGAAATTTATTCAATTAAATTAAAAAGAAACTTAATTAACTACTTATGGATGAAAGATTTTGACTTTTACATGGAAAACCCAATTTCAACCTTTGGCGTAAAAAGCCCTAAACTTCCCCCAGCGAAATAATATAGCCAGGGGAAGTTTTGAAGATTAATCTAAAGCTTATTTAGCCGCCTTTGACTTCTCTAACGCATTAAGAATTCGCTTAGCTTTCGGGGAAATGCCCGCGTACTCTGGATAGGCGGTTTTCTTGGCCAACTCCATCCACTGCCGATACTCGTCATCGGCCATTTCACGAGGAGTACCCCCAGCCTTCCGCCACGCATTTGCCATCTTATCAGTCGCCTCACGCTGTACGGTTAGGAAGAAAGCATCGGCCTTATCAGCGGCCGCCTCGAAAATCTTTTGCTGCTTGGGAGTTAACTTATCCCAATGCTGCTTGGACATAACCAGTGGCTGAAGCAACATCCAAAGCGAGTTAGCCCCCCCGACAGTAGCGTATTTAGCCTGTTCGTATAGCCGCATGGAGACAAAGGTCTCTGCCGAAGTCAGGGCACCCGTCAACACCCCAGACTGAAGAGCAGGATAGATCTCGGTGGAGGCCATAGCAACAGCCGAAGCCCCCGCCGCCTTCAGCATTGACTCGAACGTAGGATCTGCCGCCCGTAGCTTCTGGCCGCTAACCGTACTTGGGCCTCCAACAGGAGTGTCCTTTGTTGCAAAAGCGCCCGGCGTCCACCACCACGTCACTATATGCATGCCATTATCGTGAGCGAGCTTTTGAAGCTCTTTATGATAGGCAGAACCCTTAAGCTTCATAGCCACATCAAGGTTAGGGATGGCTCCAGGTAGAATTACCCCCGAAAACTCTTTGGCCTTCCCGACCGCATAGGACATCGGAAAAATGGCCATTTCGAGCGTCCCGTTTTGCATTGCGTCAAGTTGAGCCTTGGGCTTAATACCTAACGACTTAGCTGGATAAATACGGAACTTAATGCTCGAGTCTGCCTTCTCAACCTCTTTCACGAACAGGCGAGCTGCACGGTCACGCCCGTCAACATTGGCCTTCCATTGATGGGAGATCTTTATCTCCACGGCACTGGCCGACAGGGATACGCCCGCCGCAAGGCCAAGCGAGAGAACCGACGTTAAAACCTTTTTTACAACAGTTGACATGCCTTAGTCTCCTCTACAGAATAAAAAAACAGCTTCAAGACATCGAAACAATTTCGAGTTCCCGTGCAAACGGTTCCTTGTGAATAACCTCCACTCGCTTTGCTAAAGCTGTCGCAGAACAGGTTCGAGTGTGCCTTGTCTGTCTTTCGGACGCATTGGGGTAATCCCCGCACAGATTGAACGCGTATATGCTCCACCCCAACGAAAAGGAGGACTTATCCATGTCCCAGCCCAGCGATTTTTGTGTCATTTACCTGCATGGCTTTCGCAGTTCCCCTGAATCCTCGAAAGCCGTCTTGCTTGGCCAGTGGCTTGCAGAAGAGGGGGTACGCTACGAATGCCCAGCCCTAGAAATTGCACCCCTTGCCGCCATTGACCTTGCTTCACAAACCGTTGAGCACGCGCTCTACGAGGGCTTTCAAATTCGTCTCATAGGAAGCTCGCTGGGGGGGTTTTATGCCAGTTGGCTCATGGAACGCCACCCCAAGCGCGAGGCCTTCAGGGCAGCGCTTATTAACCCAGCCTGTGCGCCAGCGCGCGATCTGGCGGACCAGGTGGGTCCACTCAAGGCCTGGCATTCCGAGGAGATTTTACAGTTTCAGGCCGACTACATTGATGACCTTCGGTCCATGGAGGTGCCACTAAGCCAGCCCGAGCGCTACATGCTGGTGGCGGCCAAAGGCGATGAGTTGCTTGACTGGAACGAAATGGTGGCACGTTACCCTGGCGCGCTTCACCATATTGTTGACGGCTCAGACCACAGCCTGTCGGACTTCCCCGACCACTGGTCCGCCATGAAGGGGTTTCTGCTCAATCGCTAGCGTTTCGTTAGGCCTGAAATAAACCAGGACCTAGGCAACGAGCTATTCAGAGGGCGTTTGGAAGAGCCTCTGGGAAGCCTTTTGCGAAAAAGGAATTCGCAACAAAAGAATCAGGCCCACTAAAAAGAAAAGCCCAGTGAAGGCAATGGCCAAGCGATGGTTGTTGCCCGACAGCCAGCTTGTGAGCCCGTAGCAGAGGGGTCCACAGACCGAGGCAAGATTGATGGCTACCCCCCAGTAGCCAAACGATTCGGCCTGGCGATTGGGTTCCGATAACGCTGCAACTGCGGCACGGGCACCACTTTGCGAGGCCCCCATGGCAAGTCCTGCAAGGTTGGCTGCAAGCCAAAACCCAGTCTCGTTGGTGGAGAAGGCAGCCACCAAGACCATGAGAATCCAGAGCACAAGGCTTAAGGCAAGGCTGCGTTTATGTCCAAGCCGGTCTTGAAGCAGTCCAAATAGAAAAGCCCCGATGCTTGCTGTGACATTGACGACAAGTACTAAAGCAATGGTCTGGGCCATGGAAAAACCCATGACCTGCTGGGCATAAATGGCCGCCAGCGTAATCACGGTGGCCACGCCTGACTGATACACCGCAATGCAAACCAGAAGTTGTCGCAAGGGCTGGCCTTCGCCAAGGCGTGTCCAACCCTGAACAAGCCTGCGCCAGGCCCCTTGCCACTGAGCCTGCGGCTGCGCAGGCTGATGATCTTTAAGAACCATAAGGGCGGGAAGGCCAACCAACGCAAACAGAAGGGCCGTGAGCACCATGGCTCCGCCTACTGCCCACTCGGTGGCAAGCCCCTGATTGGTAACCGGATTGGCAAGGCCCAGCACTTGAGCAATGGCGGGCGAAAGCTCAATGCCCAAGACCTGCACCCAGGCCAAGGCCAGAACAAGACTGACCAGCCCGCCCAGGTACCCCCAGGCCCAGCCATAGCCCGAGAGGCGGCCAAGCTTGTCTTCTGGCGCGAGTTCGAAAAGATAGCCCGCCGCCAGGTCTTGGTGACTGGCATAGGCCAGGTTTGAAATAACAAGCAAGAGTGCCGCCCAAAGCCACTGGCCCTGGCCGACACTGGCCAGTAATGCGGTGGCAAGAATGCAGGCCAGACTAGCCAGCCACAAAAGTTTTCGCTTAGCCTTGTACTGATCGGCCCAGGCACCCAGCCAGGGGGCTGAGACCATCACCAGCAAATAACTCACTGAAAGAACTAATGTCCATACCAAGGTGGCGTGCGCCGCATCCTGCATAACAAACGCCACAAAGTAAGCATTGAAAACCGCTGTGAGTACCACGGTGGTGTAGCCCGAATTGGCGAAGTCAAGACTTGCCCAAGCCCAGAACTCTCGGCGGCGAACACCTGGTTTTAGTAACCCCCGGGCAGAAGAATGCTGCAAAATGTCATCTTTCCTTGCAACTTGGACCCACTTTTTAACACGGGTTAGCGACAACGCAGTGACTTCCAAACTCTACATTCGCAGCTTTGGCTGCCAAATGAATGACTACGATTCCGGCAAGATGGCAGACGTTTTGCGCGAGTCGCATGGGCTTGAGCCCACGACCTCGCCCGAGGAGGCCGATGTCATTTTGTTTAACACCTGCTCGGTGCGCGAGAAGGCCCAAGAAAAAGTCTTCTCCGACCTTGGTCGTGCCCGCGACCTCAAAAAACGAAAGCCCGGACTCATTATTGGCGTGGGTGGCTGTGTGGCAAGCCAAGAAGGCGAGGCCATTGTGAAGCGTGCGCCCTATGTGGACCTGGTGTTTGGCCCCCAAACCCTGCACCGGCTTCCCGAGCTTATCGAGGCTCGAAAATCAAGCGGTAAGTCGCAGGTCGACATCTCGTTTCCGGAAATTGAAAAGTTCGACCACCTACCGCCTGCCCGTGTGGAAGGACCGAGCGCCTTTGTTTCAATCATGGAAGGTTGTAGCAAATTCTGCAGCTTCTGCGTGGTGCCTTACACCCGGGGCCAAGAGGTGTCGCGGCGGGCTGAAGATGTTTTAACCGAGGTGGCCGAGTTGGCAAGCCAAGGGGTGCGCGAGGTGACCCTTCTTGGGCAGAACGTGAACGCCTTTCTTGACCCCGAGCATGGCCTTGACTTCACCGACTTACTGGAAATGGTGAGCGATATTCCTGGTATTACACGCATTCGCTACACCACGTCGCATCCAAAAGAATTCACCCAAAAACTTATCGATGCCTACGGGCGGCTTCCCAAGCTTGTAAACCACATTCATCTGCCCGTTCAGTCGGGCAACGACCGCGTGCTTGCGGCCATGAAGCGAGGCTACACCGCCATGGAATATAAGAGCATTGCCCGCCGTTTAAAAGCGCTAAGGCCCGACATTTGTTTGTCCACCGACTTCATTATTGGCTTTCCTGGCGAGAACGCGACTGAGTTTGAAGACAGCATGAAGCTTATTAAAGCGGTGGGCTTCGACCACTCCTTCTCTTTTATTTACAGCCCCAGGCCCGGTACGCCAGCCGCCGACCTTAAGGACGACACCCCGGCGAGCGTCAAGCTTGAACGACTGCAAAGGCTTCAGGCTTCCATTGACGCCCATGCACAGGCTATTAGCCAAGCCATGGTTGGAAAGACGCTTGATGTGCTTGTTGAAGGAAGGTCGAAAAAGAACCCAGACGAGCTAATGGGCCGCACCGAAAACAACCGTGTCGTGAACTTTGCTGCCCCCGCGCATGCAGTGGCACGGCTTGTTGGGCAGGTTCTTCCCATGACCATTACCGCGGCGCTCTCACACAGCCTACGTGGCAGCCTGGTTCTTACCCCGGAAGAAGAGGCTCGATCTGCCAACGCGGCCTAAGCCCGTAGTTCGTTTTAGCCTTCAGTGGGACCGCGCTGCCCTTGGGCCAGCGACTTGGCCTGCGCATCGTGGACGAATTCAGCGTCTTCTAGGCGCGGCTCTTTCCCAAATTGCTGATGGCCCGACCACGAGCGGCTCACTCGAACTTACGCTGCGTATGGTGGGCGCAGCAGAGTCGCGTGCACTGAATTGGCAGTTTAGAGGTAAAGACTCACCAACCAATGTGCTCACCTTCGGCTACCAGCCGCTTCCTGCTGCAAGCGCCGACCTTGTTCTCTGCCTGCCTGTGCTCATCGATGAGGCCCGGCAACAAAGTAAAAGTGTTAGCGATCACTTTCTTCATATGGCCCTCCATGGCGCCCTTCATGCTCTGGAGTTTGACCATCAGACCGAATCCGAGGCAAACAAGATGGAGGGCCTGGAACGCCTGCTGTTGGCTCGATTTGGCATACCCGACCCCTATGCACCCGGCAAAGCTGTGGCACACTAGAGCGGTGTTGAATTCTCATGCCCCTGCATGTCCGAGCCCGACCCTAGGCCCTCTGGCCTGAGTCAAACCTTTAAATGGCTCATCGACCGACTTTTTAGCCGGACCGATGAAAAAGAGGAGCTGATCGAACAGCTTCGCGAGGCCCAAGCGCACTCTGTCATTGACGCCGACGCGGTGTCAATGATGGAAGGCGTGCTGCAGGTGGCTGATTTGGCTGTACGCGACCTTATGGTTCCTCGTGGCCAGATGGACGTGCTCGACATCAACCAGCCGCTCGATACCCTTCTGCCCCAGGTCATTGAAGCCGCGCACTCCCGCTTCCCTGTCACCGACGGCAGTAAGGACAATGTCATTGGCGTTCTTCTGGCCAAAGATCTTCTTCGAGTACTAGCCAACGAGGAAAAAGATATTCGTGGCCTTTTGCGACCCGCGGTTTTCGTGCCCGAGTCTAAACGCCTAAATGTCCTTCTACGAGACTTCCGCAACAACCATAACCACATCGCCATTGTGGTGGACGAGTACGGCGGCGTGGCGGGCCTTATCACCATTGAAGATGTGCTTGAACAAATTGTCGGTGATATTGAAGACGAGCACGATACCGACGAGGAAGAAGATAACATCGTCGCGCTCGACCATGCGCCGGGCCAGTTCCGGGTACGAGCACTCACACCGCTTGAGCAGTTCAACGAGTTTTTTAACTGCCAACTTAATCTGGAGTCCGCTGACACCATTGGTGGGATAGTCACCGATCATCTGGGTCGTGTTCCGCATCGCGACGAGACCCTGAAGGCCTTTGGGTTTGAGTTTGAGGTCCAGCGTGCCGACGCACGCATGGCCCATGTACTGCTGGTGCGACAACTTGAAGTCGAAGAGTCCGCCCCAAACGACGGGACCGAAGGCCGTTGACCCGCCCGTCAAGTAGGGCGCTCGGCCCTAAAAGAATCGGACCCGAGCCCCACAAGAACGCCAACTAACGAAGGACCCCCCGGAATGACACCGCAGTTTCCCGGTTGGTTAACAAGCCTTGCTGTTCTGATTTTCTTGGCGCTTCTTATTCGGCTGTGGTGGGGCCCGCAACGGCACGCCCCATGGCTCGCGGCTGGCCTGCTTCTTCTTTTTAACCTAATTGGCTTTCACTGGATTTACACAAGCCTGCATGTCTATGGGCTTGTGGCTGCGCCCATTGCGGCGACTGCCACCTTACTGCTTGCCCTTTACGTTAGTCTTTTTACCCTAGCCGCCTGCCTTGTCATTCGACGCTACAAACTTCGCCCACTGGCCGTGGCCTGCGTCATTACCCTTGCCGAACTCTTAAGAGGCTATTTGTTCACAGGCTTTCCCTGGTTGAACTGGGGCTACCTGCAGGTCGACAGTCTCTTGGCAGGCTTTGCGCCAGTGTTTGGTGTTTATGGCCTGGTGTTTCTTGCAGCCCTTAGCTCAGCCTGGCTTGCCCGCCTTAAACCAGGCCCGGCCCTGGCCGTGCTTAGCCTGCATCTGGCCGGTGGCGTAGGCCTTGGCATGAACTGGACGCAGCCGCTTGGCGAGCCCTTGCGCGTGGCCCTTATTCAGCCAAGCATTGCTCAACAAATGAAGTTTGACCCGGCCCATGCTAAGGCCACCGAACGCAGCCTGCTGGAATTGCTTGCGGTGGCAACCCCGGTGTCGATAGGCCAGCCCCTGGCAGCCGACCTGGTGGTGCTGCCCGAAACCGCTTTTATCAAAACCTGGCAAAGGCTCAACCCCGAGACTCAAGACTTTTTGCAGCGTCTGGTGGACCGCAGCGGCGCAGCACTTATTACCGGCCTGCCCTTGCAAGACGCCCAGGGCTGGACGAACTCAGCGATTGCGCTTCAACCCGGGGACAACAGCCAATGGGCCTACCACTACGACAAGTATCACCTTGTACCTTTTGGTGAATTCATACCTTGGGGCTTTCAGTGGTTTATTGATTTAATGCAGATGCCCTTGGGCAGCTTTCGCTCTGGCGACTTGGCTCAGCCTGCCTTCTTATTAAAGGACCAGGCCCTTGGCCTGAACATTTGTTTTGAAGATCTTTTTGGCAAAGAACTGATTGCCCCCTTGCAGGACAGTCGGCCCGCCGACCACCAGCCCAGCATCTGGCTGAACCTCAGCAACCTAGCCTGGTTCGGCGACTCCATTGCCTTGCAACAACATTTGAATGTGGGGCGTATGCGCAGCCTTGAAACCGGCAGGCCCATGCTGCGTGCTACCAACACGGGAATAACGGCCATTGTGGATGCCAAGGGCCGTGTGCAAGAACGCTTAGCCAGCGAAGAGCCAGGCATTCTACTTGGCCAGGTGCAGGGCATGGCAGGGGCAACGCCGTTTAATCGATGGGGCGACAAGGCCGTTCTGATTTTGTTGGCCCTTGCCGCACTGGTGGCCTGGCTGGAGGCGCGCCGTCGTCGCACGGGCGCGGCCCGCTAGAATGAAAGGTTATGACAACACCTCTTTTCCAAGACGTTATTCTTACCCTGCAACAGTTCTGGGCCCGGCAAGGATGCGCGCTTTTACAGCCTATTGACCTTGAAGTGGGTGCAGGCACCTCGCATACCGCCACCTTTTTACGCGCCCTTGGGCCCGAACCCTGGCGAGCCGCCTATGTGCAGCCCTCGCGTCGGCCAAAGGACGGGCGCTATGGCGAGAATCCCAACCGTCTTCAACACTATTACCAGTTTCAGGTGGTGTTAAAACCTTCGCCCAGCAACATTCTTGATTTGTACCTGCAGTCCTTGCAGGCCCTGGGCATTGACCCCAAGGTGCATGACATTCGTTTTGTGGAAGACGACTGGGAAAACCCCACGCTGGGCGCCTGGGGTCTCGGCTGGGAAGTCTGGCTAAACGGTATGGAAGTGACCCAGTTCACTTATTTCCAGCAGGTGGGAGGACTGGACTGTCAGCCCATTACTGGTGAAATTACCTACGGGCTCGAGCGGCTGGCCATGTACCTGCAGGGTGTTGAAAACGTCTACGACTTGGTGTGGAGTCAATGGCAGGACCATGCCGGGCAGACCCAGCGTATGTTCTATCGGGACGTCTACCATCAGAACGAGGTGGAGCAGTCCAAATACAACTTCGAGGCAAGCAATGTTGAAACCCTGCTTCGACGCTTTGGAGAGTACGAGCACGATGCCCAAGGCTTGCTAGAAAAAAGCCTGGCGCTGCCGGCCTACGAACAAGTACTTAAAGCCGCGCATACATTTAACTTGCTCGATGCTCGCGGCGCTATTTCTGTAACTGAACGTGCTCAGTACATTGGTCGTATTCGTAACCTCTCGCGCCAGGTGGCTCAGGCCTATTTCGAGTCACGCGAGGCACTGGGCTTTCCTATGTGCGACTCGCAAAGCCTCAACAAGGTTAAAGCAGCATATGCCGGTGCACAGGAAGCCTCGCAATGACCTCACAGACATTGGAGCCCAGCGCACGACAGACGCTTCTTGTTGAGCTCGTCACCGAAGAACTTCCACCCAAGGCACTGAAGAACTTTGGCCAGTCCTTTGCGCAGTCGGTGTTCAAGAGCCTGCAAGCCGCAGGCCTCTGCAATGGGCCTTTGCAGGCCGAAGAATTCGCAAGCCCGCGGCGACTTGCTGTGCGACTTTCGAATGTCATGGCGCAAGCTGCCGATCAGACCCTGCGCGTGAAGCTGCTACCCGTTGCCATAGGCCTGAATGAGAAGGGCGATGCTACCGCGCCGCTTATTAAGAAACTTGCTAGCCTCGGCCTAACCCTTGGCGAAAACCTTGCGCTTAACGACCTGCAACGCGAAGACGATGGCAAGCAAGGGGTTCTTGTTGTTCAGACCATTAAGCGTGGAGCAAGCCTTCAAGAGGCCTTGCAGCAAGCCATTGATTACGCGCTTGCCAACCTGCCTATTCCGAAGGTGATGCGCTACGCCATGAATGGGCAGGACGTAAAGTTCGTTCGGCCCGCCCATTTTTTAGTGGCCCTTCATGGCAACCAGGTGGTGAAGCTCAACGCCCTTGGTCTTGAATCGGGACGAACAAGTCTTGGGCATCGGTTTCACTGCCCCAAGCCGCTGGCCATTGAATCGGCCGACAGTTGGCCGACCCAGTTGCAGTCCCAAGGTCACGTGGTTGCAAGCTTTAACGAACGGCAAGCGCTTATTGTCGAGGCGCTTCAAAAGGCAGCTGGCGACGACCTGGTGGTCATGCCTCAGGCACTGTTAGACGAAGTGACAAGCCTGGTGGAATGGCCCGTTGTGCTTGAGGGCAGGTTCGAAGAAGCCTTTCTTGAGGTGCCTCAAGAGTGCCTCATTCTGACCATGCAGCAAAACCAAAAATACTTCGCCATCACCGACCGCGACGGCCGTCTGCGTAATCGGTTTTTATTGGTGGCCAACCTGGCCTCGCAAGACCCGCAAAAAGTTGTGGAGGGTAACGAGCGTGTTATTCGCGCACGACTTGCCGATGCGAAATTCTTCTTCGATCAAGACCGCTTAAAACCCCTTGCCGACAGGCTCTCGTCTTTGAAGTCGGTGATCTATCACAACAAAATAGGTAGCCAAGCCGAGCGCATTGCAAGGCTTGAAAGTCTGGCCAGCCAGTTCGCTCAGGCCCTAGGTGTGAATGCAGACCAGGCCACGCGAGCTGCTCGGCTTGCGAAGGCAGATTTAGTGACCGACATGGTGGGCGAATTTCCTGAGTTGCAGGGGGTCATGGGCCAGTACTACGCTCGTCACGATGGCGAGGCCGACGAAGTGGCCATAGCCATTGAGGGCCATTACCATCCGCGGTTTGCAGGCGATAGCCTTCCTGCCAATGGCCTTGGCCTAGCAGTGGCCCTTGCAGACAAAACCGAACTGCTTGTTGGTATTTGGGGCATTGGCCTAAGCCCCACGGGCGAGAAAGACCCGTTTGGCCTTCGGCGTGCTGCCCTTGGCCTGCTGCGCATTCTTATTGAGACGCCAGTCTCTTTAACACTCCCCGATCTACTGGGCGCAGGGCAGAAAAGCTTTGACGGTATTAAGGGCATCGCCCACGAACCCCAAGCCCTTCACGATTTCCTTCTTGATCGTGCCCGTGGCTATTTAAAAGATCAGAGCCATGGTGTCGATGCCATTGAATCCGTGTTTGCCGAGTGCCCCGACAAGCCTTGGCAATGGCTGCCCAGGCTTCAGGCCGTGAATGCCTTTTTACGAACAGCCCATGCAACCGCCTTGTGTGCAGCCAACAAGCGTATCGGCAACATACTGAAAAAGGCCAATGCGCTCCAGGCGCAAAGCGAGCCTCGCATCGAGTTGCTTGTTGAAGCGAAAGAAAAAGAGCTGGCCGAGGCACTCGCGCAAGCCGCACCCAAAGCACAGGCCTTCGCCGAGTCCGGGCGCTTTCAAGATTCGCTAGAGAGCCTAGCCGCACTCAAGGAGCCTGTGGATGCATTCTTTGAGGCCGTGATGGTCAATGCAGAGGATCTTCAGCTGCGTGCGAATCGTATTGCGCTGCTTGGCCAGACTCACCGTGCCATGAACCAGGTTGCCGACTTATCTAGGCTTGCCGCAAACGCGTGAGCTGGTTTTTTTCGCTTCTCCGCTCGCTGGCCTTTGGTGGGTTTCAGGTGCTAAGCCTTTTGGTCTGGGCCACGCTCTTTATAACGACCGCGCCGCTCTTGTCGCAAGCGAATCGTTATAGGCTTGCCATGAAGTGGCCCGCTATGACCGTTTTAGCCGCCCGCGTCGTTCTGGGAATTCGTTGGCGAGTTGAAGGCCTTGAAAACCTTGAGGCCGCAAAAACTCAGCAACTCATCGTCTGTGCGAAACATCAATCGTCGTGGGAAACACTTTTTCTTCCCTCGTTTCTGCCTTGCCCCTTGTGCTTCGTTTTCAAGCAAGAGCTTTTGCGTATTCCCTTTTTTGGATGGGGCATTGGCCTTCTTGACATGATTCATATTAATCGTAGCGAAGGGCGTGATGCCTATCAAAGCATTGCCTCGCAAGCCCAAGCCAAACTTAATCAAGGTCGTTGGATTACTTTTTTTCCAGAAGGAACCCGCACTCATCCGGGCGAGCGTCGCCGTTATAAAACGGGTGCGGCGCGTCTTGCCATTGACCTGGGTGTACCTGTGTTGCCAATTGCTCTAAACTCGGGGTTGTTATGGCCACGCAACGCTTTTATCAAACGTCCAGGCTATATCTCGGTATCCATCGGCAAGCCCCTTGTTTCCCAGCCGAACGAGACGCCCGAGGCGCTGATGTCTCGCATCGAGACCTTTATTGAAGACGAAACCTATCGACTCTCCGAACCAACTCTCTCTTCTTGAGGCCGAGAGCTTTGACTCTGGCCAAGGCAATGCAAGGGCAACGGCCGGCCCTCGCTTAAACGAGGGGCAGACTTCAGTTAGTGGGCGTCAAACGGGGCAACAAACAACAGGGCGCAGGGCATCGTCGCAGCGATCCTCACGAACCATCGAGCTGCGCCGATCGGGCCCCTTTATGGAACTTGATGGCCAAAAAGTTCCTATTGAGTTAAGCCGCAGCAGGCGTCGTACAGTAGGTATGACCATTCTTGAAGGTCGCATTAAGGTAACTGCACCCAACTGGGTGCCGCTTACCGAAATTGCCAATATTCTTGACTATAAGTCACGCTGGCTAACCAATCGCCTTAAAGAATGGCAGGTGCGGCAGGCCAATAAACTTGAGCCCGAAGACCGCTGGGCGCATGGGGCAACGGTTCAGTTTCTTGGTCAGTCGTGCGTGCTTAAATTGCAGCACAATCTTGAGGAAGTGATTTGGGATGCCAAGGCCGCCGAGCTGCTTGTGCCCGCGGCGGGCGACCCCAACCACGAGCAAGTGCGCGACCGCCTTCATGGCTTCATGCAGGCCCAGGCCAAAGATATTCTGAAAGAACGTCTTGATGCCTTGTCGGAAAAGTCGGGACGCAGCTACAGCAAGTTCTCCATTACCCATGCGCGCACGCGCTGGGGTAGCTGCACCCAAGACGGTCATATTCGTCTTAACTGGCGCCTTATTCAATTCAGCCTTCAGGTAATTGACTACGTGGTGGCCCACGAGCTTGCGCACCTAAAGGCCATGGACCACAGTCGCTCTTTTTGGGACGAGGTGGCCGTGATACTGCCCGACTACAAGGCCGGTCAGCAGGGACTTAAAGGCGTAACGTTTGAGTCGATGAGTTGATTCGCAAGATTGATGTATTGACTCACAGTCAACTCTTCAGGTCGCTGCGTTGGTAATGCTCCAACAGCATTTAAATCGAGTCGATCAAGAAGACTTCCTAGGGTGTTACGAATCATCTTGCGCCGCGATGAGAAGGCCTGAGTCACAAGGCGCCCAAAAACCTGCCAGTCTTTTATAACCATCCTCTGAGAAGCAAAGGGCTGCATACGCACAACAGCCGACTGCACCTTGGGAACGGGCCAGAAAGACTCAGGTGGAACATGAAGGCACTTTTCCATGTCGTACTTGGCTTGAAGCATGACTGAGAGACGCCCGTAAGTTTTGGAGCCTGGCGATGCAACCATACGGTCCACCACTTCTTCCTGCAACATAAAAGTCTGGTCTTCAATGGCATCACTGAAGCCAAGCAAGTGAAACAACACCGGCGAAGAGATATTGTAAGGAAGGTTGCCCACAACACGAAGCTTCGATGCCTGCAGCTCGGAGGCCAGCCAATTAAACTCGACGGTTAAGACGTCTTGAGCAATCAGTCGAAGCCCCTTTGGCTCGAGGCGTTCACGCAAAACGGGAAGCAGGTCCTCGTCAATTTCGATGGCTGCAAGGCAACCCGCCCGCTCAAGCAAGAGCGCAGTCAGTGCGCCTTGGCCAGGTCCAATTTCTACAAGGGTCTGGTTTGGCAGAGGGTGAATGCAGCGGACGATGGCTTGAACGACCGCCTGGTCACGTAGAAAGTTTTGACCAAACCGGCGCTTGGCTTTCACGGCCTCAAAGCCCTAAGGCTTGATCTCCACGTAGCTGTTCGCTCGAGCCTCTCGCATCCAGTCATTCACCGCCTCGGACAACTTGCGGTCCCTTAAGGCAAGACGAGCAGCCAGACGAAACCGCTCCTCAGAGAGCGGCTCGCGCTTACGTTCGAGTAGCTCGATGAGATGCAGCCCGAACATGGTTCGCACGGGGGGGCTTAATTCCCCAGGACGAAGTTGGGCCAGGGCCCTTTCAAACTCTGGTACAAGATCGCCGGGGTAGGCCCAGTCCAGCTCGCCACCCTTGGGTGCAGAACCAGGGTCCTGTGAAATGGCACGCGCAAGGCGCTCGAAAGGCTCTCCAAGTCGAAGTCGATCGTGAACATCGGCAAGCCTTCTCGCGGCCTGCTCTTCTGTTGTGTTGGCATCGACTCGAATAAGAATATGGCGCGCCTTATAAACATAGACGAGCTCGCCTCCAATGGAAATACGCCGATCGTCAACACGCAAAAGGTGCAGGCCATTTCCACTTCGTAATGGTGCTGTGAGCTCGCCTGCATGAAGATCTTTAACGGCCTGGAAGAAAAGGGATGGCATACGCTCTTGGGAGCGCCAGCCCAGTAAACCACCCTGCGCCGCCTCGGGTGACTTGGAATACTGTTTGGCAAGCTCTGCAAACGAGGCCCCCGACTTCCGAACGGCCTCTGCCCATGTGGTTAATTGCTGGGTGGCCTCTTGAACGTCCTTCTCAGCGGCATCGGATGCAAGGGGTAAAAGAATTTGGGAGATTTGCCATTCTTCCACCTTCGCAAGACTCTGGCCCTGTGACTCTAGAAAAGCGTCAATCTCTGAGTCGGAGATACGAAGTCGATTCTCGACATCTCGCTCACGCAGCCTCGAAATGGTGATCTCATCACGAATGTCCTCGCGAAAGGCTTCAAAGCGAACGCCTTCTGTTCTTAACTGATCTCGAAGCGCAGAGACAGTTAAACCATTGGACTCCGCAAGCCGAGTAATGGCGCGATCAAGGCTCTGATCATCGACCCGCAAGCCTGCCCCAAGGGCACGCTGCAAAAGAGTAAGGTCTGTGGCCATGCGATCGAGCACCTGGTCACGCAAGACCCGATCGGGAGGTATTGGCTGACCGGAGCGAGCAAGATTACGGCGCACCTGGTCGAGCCGACGGAGCAACTCGCTTTCAACAATGACATCGTTATTCACCACCGCGACTACCCGATCGAGGAGGATAGGCATTCGCGCCTGATTGCCAAGTTGAATAGACGACGATGAGAGCGATGTGCTTTGCGTCGTGATGGTCTGAGCGCTTAGGGTCTTGATTGGGGCTAACGCAAAGCTCGTCGCCACGCCTGCAAAAACGGTCCACAGAAAAGCGACGCGATGCACTCGCTGCCCAGACTGACTACCCCAAATCTTAGAAACCATTCCTACCTTTCTGACTTCCTATCGCTCCAGCCCGCAGATCGCTACTGGAAATTTTCAAACCTTGCGGGGCCAGGCGCCAACTGATTCACCATGCGATAACTCGGAATACTACGACGCAAAAGCTGCAGGGGATCGGCTCCAACACGAGCAATGCCGTTGAGTTCTACCTGTAAGAATACCGCGGTATTCCTCTCCTTCGCGGCAGTTGCAAACTGCTGGGCTACGATTCTGCCGACCCAACACCCACCGTCATATTCAAAACCAGCAATAGCTTCAACAAGGCCTGCGTCCATTTGAACCCCATTTTCGGTGTGGGCAAGCGAATGGCTATAACGCCCTACGCCATACCAATTTTTGGCAACAGGGGCCTGAAAGGCAAAGTCAAAGATGTTGACGGCGTCTCTTGTAAATCGGTAGGAAGCGTAAACCGAATACCCTGGCTTTGGGTCGAATCGTGCCGAGGCCGAACCTCCCTGCCAGCGACCTTGCCGAGCGGCATACTGCCCGACCGCATCAAACCGCCAAAGCTGAAACGCAGACATACCACCTTCAGCGAAAAGATCGCTCTCCATGTCCTGACGCGGAGTTTGACCTGGAAGAACAACTCGCTGTCTCGAAAAATAAAATCTTTGTGCAATCGAGGCTCTGAGCTGCTCCTGCCCCGTTTCGTCGTCAAGAATCCGTCCTGTAAGGGCGGTAGTTAGATTGTTCTGATCAGCAATTCGATCTTGACCGCTGAAGACCCGATCTGAAAGTATCTGGGCAAAACTAACAGTGGGCTGACCAGAGTCAAATACGGGAAAGTTATCTTGATTCTTGTAGGGTGTGTAAACATAAAGCATTCGCGGTTCAACCGTTAACGTACTAATTCTTTCTTGCCAACCTACTTCTTTCTCCAGCGTTGTCGAAAGATCGAGACTGAACGATGGAACAAACCGCGAGTAAGAATTAATGCCCTGGCTTGCGTTAGGCTGAAAAACTCCAAGTGTGGGGGCAACCTGATTGCTAAAGAACTTTCTACCAGTGGCCCCCAAGTCCCCGTCCTTCTCATGAGAGTAGCGGGTGACATGCATACCGACCCGTGTTCTCGTGCCTACAAACCCCACTTGACTTGCCGCCTCGACCGAAGTCTGAAGGACAAAGCGATTACCCTTTGCAAGTGTTGGGTGATGGAAGGAGACTCCCTCAAAATGAGCATTCCATCGTGCCCGTTTTGCCGTACTACTTTGAAAGACTGACTGAAGGTCAACGCTACCTGCTGTACTGGCTGTAAAGCGAGGAAGCCAAGAATAGGGGGGGAGAATGGGGGCATTGCGGTCCTGAAGCACCTGAAATTCTTGTGCCTGTAACGCCATACTAAAGCCCCTCCAAGTCCCATCGGCTGTAATCAAGGCCGGGAGCACTCTGCGGGATGAACCGAGTAACGAACCTCCAAAGTCAGCGAAATAATTGTCATCTGAGACCCGCGCACCACTTAGGCCTAGACGAATATTCGGATGAGCCTGAAAAACATGAGCCATTTCAAGCCGGTGCCTATCTGACTTAGTTACTTGATCATTGGCGAGGTAATCAAGGTCAAAGATCCCCTGCCCTCTGCTCCAAAGGTATCTCATCTCAGAACCAAGCATGAGGCCCCTCTTCTGAATAAGCCGAGGACTTAGCGTCATATCTCTGTTGGGAGCGATGTTCCAGTAGTAAGGAATTTCAAGCTCCAAGCCAAGATTCGATGTGGCCCTGTAAAGGGGAGGTAAAACGCCCGACTTTCTTTCCTGGCCTATGGGAAACGATAGATCACCTAAAGGAAGCAAGGGTGTGTCGCCCCAGTAAAGCTGACTGCCCTCACTGCTGACCATCTCACGAACCTGGTCCACCGCCAGGGTCTTGCTCTCAAGCCTCCAAGCGGGTCGGTCGACCGGACAAGTGGTAAAACTTGCATTCGACAACACAACCTCACCTGGCTGAACGAAGTCGATACGCTCCGCCTGCCCGGTGGCGTTCAGGCTGCTGAACTCGTAGCTAACATCACGGAACCAGCCCTGTTGTGTCCCAAGGTCAAGAAAAAGCTCGGGGCCTTTGTAAAGCTCGCCCTCACGAAAAAGAGTTACTTCACCCACCGCGCGAAGGCGATTGGGGACCATGTCCATGGCCAGTTGCTCGGCCTTAAGTGAAAATCCCAGCTGTCGAAGGGCAGCCCCGCCCTCCATATGAATTTGGTCTTGAAATTGCCCATTGAGGGCCTGGCCAAATAAATAAGCCGGGCTCTGAGCGCCCGAGGGCTGCAGATTCAACCTGGGGTCGAGGCGCAAGGGAAGAAAGCCAAGGTAGCCATCCCCAGAAAGGCCCAAACCGAACTCAGCTGGCTTACTAGCCCCCTTTTTATCAACCAATACTGCGCCGACATCATTTTGAGTGCCCATGTCGGCCGTCTTCAATGAAGACGAAGCTTTGCCCAGCATGCATTCGGCCGCCAACGCGACATTGCCAACAAGCAAAACAGGGAGCAAGACAGAAAGGGGCCGCAAGGGCGTGAAAGGCATAAATTATTATAAGGAAATGATCAATTCTGACCCCCGGCTCCAAGCCGCTGTGAGCTGGCTTCAAAGTCTGCCCCTTGCCCAGCCAGAGAGTCTGGCACCCGCCTCGGCCGACGCCTCTTTTCGGCGCTACTTCCGGCTGGTATACGGAGAGGGTGAGACAACCGCCATTCTCATGGACTCTCCGCCTGACCGGGAGCCGCTAGGCACTTTTTTAAGGGTCCAGGCGCTCCTCCTGCAGGCAGGCCTGCGGGCGCCCAAGACCCTCGCCGAAAAACAAGAAGACGGCTTTTTACTCCTTGAGGATTTTGGCCAGACCACGTTGCTGCAGGCTTTGGAACAAGTAGGGTATGACGCGGAGATGGCCAAGCCTTTTTACTTGGCGGCGCAACAGGCGCTTGTTCAATTGCAAAAATGGAGCCTTGGCTATGGCCGAGAGGCTGTTGGTCGTCTGCCTGCTTATGACACCCAGAGGCTGCTTGACGAAATGCAGCTCTTCCCAACCTGGTACCTTGAAAAACATCTGCAGCTCTCATTCAGCGATGCCGAGAGAGCCATGCTTGCGCGCACGGAAGCTCTTCTTGTTGAAAGGGCGCTGGCTCAGCCTGCGGTTCTCGTGCATCGCGACTACCATAGCCGGAACCTCATGGTCGATCCCCATCAGCCCTCGCAGGCGCCGGGCGTCCTTGACTTTCAAGACGCGGTGCTTGGCCCCATGAGTTACGACTTGGTAAGCCTGCTGCGCGATGCCTACGTGCATTGGCCGGAGGAAACTCAAATCGACTGGGCCATTCGTTATTGGCAAGGCGCACGTGCGGCAGGCCTTCCCATTGCCGATGACTTTGCCTACTTCTACCGAGACTTCGAATACATGGGTCTGCAGCGCCACCTGAAGGTTTTGGGCATATTTGCCCGACTCTCAATTCGAGACGGTAAGCACGGCTACCTCAAAGACATTCCTAGGGTTTTGAAAGACGCCCAACACGTGGCGGGTCGATACATCGAGCTTGCGCCTTTAGCGGCCTTATTGCAACGCGCTGAAGGAACGGTTCATCAGACCGTTTACAGCTTTTAGCCATGAGGGCCATGATTCTGGCGGCAGGTCGGGGCGAGAGACTGCGGCCCTTAACCGACCACTGCCCAAAGCCTCTTGTTAGCGTTCATGGGCGCCCCCTCATTGAATGGCACCTTTTACGATTGGCGCGGCATGGCTTTAAGCAGGTTGTGATTAACCTAGCTTACCTGGGCGACATGATTGAGAACCAGCTTGGCAACGGCAGTCGGTTCGGTTTGTCCATTCAATACAGCCGGGAGCCGCAGGGCGCACTTGAAACCGCCGGGGGCATTGCCACTGCCCAGCCGTGGAGCGACCTTAAGACGCCCTTCTTAGTCATTAACGGTGACGTCCTGTGCGACTGGCCACTTCAGCAAGCCAAGGCCCTTCTGCAAGAGACTTTTAACGCGCACCTTCCCACCGATGCCCTGCTGGTTCTCGTGAAGAATCCGGAACATCATCCGCAAGGCGACTTTGTCTTGGAAGAAAACGGGCGCCTTCGAAGAAAGTCCGAAAACCTTACAAGCCTCACTTATTCAGGCATTGGACTTTTTCACCCGCGTCTTTTTTCAAACGTGCCGGTCGGGCAGCGACAGGCGCTTGGGCCTTTGCTTCAGAAGGCTGCAGATGAGAGCCGGCTTCAGGGCGCGCTTCACCAGGGCCTTTGGGTTGATGTTGGAACCCTCGAGCGACTTGATGCGATTAACAGCCAGAAAGATCTACCATCGCGTTTATGGCCAACCTAAATTCCTCCTCGGTTTCCTCGGACCCCTCTGCTTTTTTTGAACAACTGCCAGATCACCACCGGCCCGAACCTGTTGTGGGTCCCGTTCACCACGACGCCCACCGACACAGGCGCCTGGCCCTTGCCAAGGCGGTGGCTGCGCGATCCAAGGGTCGCCCTGCCGTCGTCCTTGCCTTTAGTGGCAAAGAAATTTCGCGTAACCGCGATAACCCCTATGCCTTTCGCTTTAACAGCGACTTTTTCTACCTCACAGGGTTCCCCGAGCCCGATGCATGGCTAGTCATTCATATTAATCACCAAGGGGAGATGACCGATCAGCTTTACTGCCTGCCCCGCGACCCCGAGCGCGAAATCTGGGATGGTGTTCGCGTGGGACCCGAGCAGGCTGCAGACCGTTATTTTTTCGATCGGTCGGCATCAGTTGCGGAAATGGGTGAAGACCTGCCCAAACTACTCATTGACAAATCAACGCTCGTTGCGCCTTGGGCAGAATCGGAGGTTGTTGAATCTCAGGTGGGAGGCTGGCTGCGCCAGTGCCGGGCAAAGGCAAGAGCAGGCAAAAAGGCGCCCGCTGAACTTCTATCACTAGGGGACATGGTTGCTCAGCTGAGGCTTCGCAAAGACAGTGCCGAAATTCAAACCATGCGGCAAGCAGCTGCTATTTCGGCCAAGGCCCACTGCCTGGCCATGCAGGCCACGCAACCCGGATTGGCGGAGTACAACATTGAAGCGGTCTTGCTTAACGCTTTTCGGAGTCAGGGGGCAGAGTCGGTGGCCTACGGATCCATTGTGGCCAGTGGTCCACACAGTTGCATCCTTCATCACCGAGCGGGGCATCGCATCATGCGTGAAGGTGAAATACTATTAATTGATGCTGGTTGCGAGCTTCACGGCTATGCCAGTGACATTACCCGCAGCTTTCCAGTGTCAGGCCGTTTTAGCCCCGAGCAAAAAGCCGTCTACGAGATCGTCTTGGCTGCGCAAGAGACTGCCAGGCTTGCTACAAGGCCTGGCGCCGCATTCACTGCTCCACACGACGCTGCCGTAGGCATGCTCTGTCAGGGGCTTATTGACCTTCGGCTCATTCCAGCAAGCAGTGTCGAAGAGGCCATTGAAACGGGTGCCTACAAAACCTTTTACATGCATCGCACAGGCCATTGGCTTGGCATGGATGTGCATGACGTTGGAGACTACAGCGAGCCACTTGCCGCTGGTATGGTGCTGACGCTTGAGCCTGGGCTTTATCTCAGGCCTTCGCTAGATCTACCCGAGGCCTTCTGGAACATTGGTATTCGTATTGAAGACGATGCCCTGGTGACCGAAGAGGGCTGCGAACTCCTGACACGCGATGTTCCCGTTGATCCACAAGCCATTGAAGCCCTTATGGCCGAGCGAGCCTAGGCCTCTATGCTGTCCGTTGTTCCAGCCCACCCACAAAATGCGCAACAAAGCGTGCCGCAAAACACGGTGCAAGACGCAACACCAAGCGCAACGCAAAGGATTCGCGCATCCCGCTTTCCGCTTTTTGATAAGCCGTTGCTCATCGGACGTCACCAGCTTGCCAATCGTGTTTTCATTGCGCCCATGGCCGGTGTTACAGACCGCCCCTACCGGCAGCTATGCCGCGGCTTAGGGGCGGGCTATGCCGTAAGTGAGATGGCCGCCTCGAACGCCCTGCTTTGGGCGACCGAAAAAACCAGTCGACGCATTAACCACGACGGCGAGCCCGCGCCGAAGGCGGTGCAAATTGCAGGCGGCGATGCTGACCTGCTAGCAGAGGCCGCCCTTTTCAACGCCAATCGTGGGGCCGACATCATCGACATTAATATGGGCTGCCCCGCAAAGAAGGTCTGTAACAAGGCCGCGGGCTCGGCACTAATGCAAAACGAAAAACAGGTCGTTGAGATTCTTAGGGCGGTAGTCAAAAGCCTTCAGGGCACGAATGTTCCCGTGACGCTCAAAATGCGCACAGGCTACAGTCGCAGCCTACGCAATGCGGTGCAGTTAGCGCGTATTGCCGAGGCCGAGGGCATTGCCATGGTGATCATTCATGGGCGTACTCGTGAAGATCAGTATCGAGGAGATGCCGAGTACGACACCATTGCTCAGGTGAAGTCGGCCGTTGGAATCCCGGTTGTTGCAAACGGCGACATTGACTCCGGCCCCAAGGCGCTTTCTGTGCTGAAGTATACGGGCGCTGACGCCGTCATGATTGGTCGAGCGGCCCAAGGGCGGCCTTGGCTGGCGGGTCATGTGGCCCATTTTCTTGACTCGGGTGAGGCAAGGCCGCCACCCAGTCTTCAGGAAATGAGCATTTGGTTACGCAGCCATTTGCTTGATCACTACGCATTTTATGGAGAGCTAAAGGGCGTACGCTCGGCTCGCAAGCATATAGGCTGGTACCTTCAGGGCCTGCCTGGGGTTCGACTCTTTCGCGAAACCATTTTTAAAGCCGAAACGGCTGAAGACCAGCTTGCCGCCATTGACCAGTTTCTTCTCAAGCAAGGGCTTGACTGTGCCGCCTAGTCGTCAAGGCTCTCCTGCGGCAAGACTTGATGAAGCTTTGACGGCCGCCCTTGACAGTTATTTTGAGCAACTGGGCAATCAAAAGCCGCATGCGGTCTACGAGATGGTGGCCCTTGCGATGGAACGCACTTTAATACCCTATGCTCTGAATCGTTGCCAAGGCAATTTAAGCCAGGCTGCCGAGCTCCTTGGCATCACGCGCAACACCCTTCGTAAGAAAATTCAGGCTCACAACATTCCAATCAACCCCTCTTTCAAAACGAAAATGTATGGTCGCTCTTAGCTCAAATCTTCTTGGTAATGCACGTCCCAATTGGCTACCCGTGCGTCGTGCCCTTTTGTCGGTGTCGAATAAAGACGGTGTTGTTGCCTTCGCAAGCCAGCTGACCAAGCTAGGCATCGAACTTGTCTCCACGGGCGGAACAGCCAAGACGCTTGCCGATGCAAGCCTTACGGTTATTGCTGTGGATAGCCTGACGCAATTTCCAGAAATGCTTGATGGACGGGTCAAGACCTTGCATCCCGCCATTCATGGGCCGCTGCTTGCGCGCCGCGACCTGCACGAGCACATGGCTCGGCTTGCTGAAATAGGCTACCCCGCGATCGATTTATTGGTTGTCAACCTTTACCCCTTTGAAGCAACCCGGGCCAAGCCCGGGGTTGGCTACCAAGAACTCATTGAAAACATCGACATTGGTGGGCCTGCCATGATTCGTGCCGCAGCCAAGAATCATGACGGTGTGGCGGTTGTGGTGGACCCCAGTGACTACGACGCTCTTGCGGCTTCACTTAAAGAAAACCATGGCAAACTCAGCTGGTCCCACCGGCAAGGTCTTGCCGCCAAGGCTTTTGCACACACGGCAGCCTACGACGGCGCCATTGCCAACCTCCTTAATGCACTTCCCATAAGCTCAGATAGGGCCAACCCTGTCCACACCGATGCTAAGACAGCAAATGCTTCGATAGGCATCGACTCAAACAACCCCGTTAACACCGTTGAAGCCCCAAGCCCCTCGGAGATCCAAGCGCTGCCAAGAATTCTGAGTCTTCAATTCATCCAAGAACAGGCCATGCGCTACGGTGAGAATCCTCATCAGTCGGCCGCTTTCTACAGCCAACCTCATGCGGCCCCGGGCGGACTTGGTCACTATCGGCAGCTTCAGGGCAAGGAACTTTCGTTTAATAATCTCGCCGATGCGGATGCCGCCTGGCTTTGTGCACGCAGCTTCGATGGCCATGGCACAGCGGCATGTGTCATTGTGAAACATGCCAACCCTTGTGGTGTCGCCTTGGCCGAGTCGGCTGTGAAAGCCTATGAGAAGGCCTTCAAAACGGACCCCACCTCGGCCTTTGGCGGCATATTGGCCTTCAACACCGAAATCGACGAAGCCTGCGCCTTGGCGATAAGTCAGCAATTTGCGGAGGTCATTCTTGCTCCGGCGTACTCCGAAAAAGCGCTTGGCGCTTTTTCGAAGAAGGCGAATCTAAGACTACTTGAAGTTCCTTTGGGCTCGGAGGCGGGCCTGACTCAGGGCCTTGATATGAAGCGAATCACAGGGGGGCTCTTGGTTCAGACCCCCGATTGGAATCGTACGAAGGTAGCCGACCTGAAATGTGTCACCCAGAAGACGCCCAATGACCAAGAGTTGAAGGATCTTCTCTTTGCTTGGAAAGTGGCTACGTGGGTGAAGAGCAATAGCATTGTCTTCTGCAAGGACAACATGACCATGGGCGTTGGCGCGGGTCAAATGAGCCGCCTGGATTCGGCTCGAATTGCCTCCATTAAGGCGAGGCATGCGAACCTTAGTTTGCAGGGCACCGTGGTGGCCTCCGATGCCTTCTTCCCATTTCGAGATGGCCTTGATGTTGTTGCCGATGCAGGAGCAACGGCGGTTATTCAGCCCGGCGGCTCGGTGCGCGACGATGAAGTCATTGAGGCCGCCAACGAGCGAGGGCTTGCCATGGTCTTTACCGGGGTTCGACATTTCCGACACTGAAGTTACCTTCGACTATGCGCTTGCTTGGCATTGACCCGGGCCTGCGTCGAACCGGCTTTGGGCTTATTGAGACCGGGACGTCAAGGGCGGAAGGGCAGGCTGTCTACCTTGCAAGTGGCGTCATTCGGCCCGAACCCGCCGGCAGTGAGCCCCAGCGACTCACCGAGCTTTACACCGAGATGCGGCAGCTACTTGACCAGCTTCAGCCGGACTGCGCGGTCATTGAACGCGTCTTCGTGAATGTGAACCCAAAGTCAACTCTATCGCTCGGTCAGGCTCGGGGGGTCTCCATTGCGGCGCTTGCTGCGCAAGGCATAGATGTTCACGAAATCACGCCCCTGAAGGTAAAGCAGTCTATCGTAGGGACCGGCCGCGCTGACAAAGCCCAAGTTGCTCATATGGTTTGTCAGCTCTTAAATCTTCCATCCACCCCAAACGCTGACGCTGCCGATGCCCTAGCATGTGCACTGGCCTTCTGGCATGCTCAACGTCGATGATTGCTCAGATCTCTGGCCTTCTTATTGAAAAAACACCACCAAGCATCGTGATCGATGCCCATGGCATTGGCTATAGCCTCGACCTTCCGATGAGTAGTTATTTCAACTTGCCCGAGCTTGGTCAGCCGGTCAAACTGCTAACTCACTTCGTCGTAAGGGAGGATGCTCAGCTTCTTTACGGGTTTCTTACACAGGCGGAGCGCCAGGCCTTCCGTGAGCTTATTAAAGTCTCGGGGGTCGGGCCGCGTATTGCTCTAGCTGTTCTTTCGGGACTGAGCGTTGATCAACTAATTGCAGCGGTCAGCATGCAAGAGGTCGCCGGTCTGATTCGCGTTCCTGGTATTGGAAAAAAGACCGCCGAACGCATGCTTCTAGAGCTCAAAGGCAGACTCGCCGAGACGCTACCTGGAGCCAGCCTGTCTCACACATCAGGGGAATCATCGGCACTCAGCCTTGAAGTGGGTCATGCCCTGCAAGCCTTGGGCTACAGTGATAAGGAAATTCAGCAGGCTCTTCGGCAAGTTGGACCCCTTGAAGACCTTTCCGAGGGCATACGTCAGGCCTTAAAGGTGTTAGCCCGCTAGCCCTCGGGTTACACTGGTTGACATGATTGAGCACGACGCTATTGCTGCGCCAAAGGGTCTGTCTGACAGGCCTGTTGTTGCCCCATCCAACCCCGATCTCTCATCGGGCTCCGACAAGCGTCTGGTCAATGCCCAGGCCACGGGTCCCGTCGAGGAAACGCTAGAAAGAGCCCTCCGTCCCAAGGCCCTTGCGGATTACATTGGGCAGCCCAAGGTCAAAGACCAGCTCGATATCTTCATTCAGGCGGCTCGACAACGGGGCGATGCGCTTGATCATGTGCTGCTCTTCGGTCCCCCTGGCCTTGGCAAGACCACCCTTGCTCATATTCTTGCCCATGAAATGGGCGTGCAGCTACGGCAGACCTCCGGCCCAGTCATTGAAAGAGCCGGCGACCTGGCCGCGATGCTCACCAACCTTGAGGCCAATGACATTCTTTTTATTGACGAAATTCATCGCCTTAGCCCGGTCGTTGAAGAGATCCTCTACCCCGCGCTTGAGGACTTTAAGCTCGACATCATGATTGGTGAAGGGCCTGCCGCTCGCTCGATTAAGCTTGATCTACCGCCTTTTACCCTTGTGGGCGCAACCACTCGGGCAGGAATGCTCACAGGCCCTTTACGCGATCGCTTCGGTATTGTTGGTAGGCTTGAGTTTTACTCGGTGGCCGACATGGCTGTGATTGTCGATCGCTCTGCGGGTCTTTTGCAGGCCACAATCACCAAAGACGGAGCCCAAGAAATTGCCCGCCGGTCACGCGGTACGCCTCGTATTGCCAATCGACTTCTGCGCCGGATCCGGGACTATGCTCAGGTGAAGGCCAATGGTGAAATTAATGCCCGGGTAGCTCAGGCTGCACTCCGCCTTCTCCAGGTGGACGATCAAGGCTTTGATCTTATGGACCAACGACTTTTGCAGACCATCATCGATAGGTTTCAAGGCGGACCGGTGGGTATCGAAAACCTTGCTGCTGCCATCGGCGAGGACCGAGAGACCATTGAGGATGTCATTGAGCCCTACCTTATTCAACAAGGCTTCCTGCAGCGAACACCCCGCGGCCGGCAGGCCACCGCCGCAGCCTGGGCGCATTTTGGACAGGTACCCCCAGCCTCGCCAACCCCATCCCTTTTTACTAACACCTAAACCCCTTTAAGTCTCTGCCCATGACTCCTGAACTCGCACCCACACCCGATTTCAATGTCGTTGCTCTTATGCTTCAGGCCACGATTCCAGTGCAGGCGGTGGTGGTTATTCTCATTCTGGTCTCGGTGATGTCCTGGGCCATCATGCTTAAGAAGGTCCAAGTTCTTGGTCGTACAGTTCGGCAGGCGGAATCCTTCGAGCGACAGTTCTGGTCAGGCGGGGACCTCATGGCCCTTTTTAAAACGGTGGAGCTTGGCCAAGTGCCCGGCAGCGCGGCCCGAATCTTCGAGGCAGGAATGCGAGAGTTCTTAAAGCATCGTCAGGCGAACAAGGCCTCGGCCACGGAAATGGTTGAAAGTGCCCAACGCGCTATGCGAGCAAGTGCCCAACGCGAAATCAACGCCCTGGAAGAAAGCCTTCCCTTTCTAGCGTCGGTGGGCTCCGTTTCGCCCTACATTGGTCTTTTTGGAACGGTCTGGGGCATCATGCACGCCTTCACTGGGCTTGCCAATATTCAACAGGCCACACTGGCAAACGTGGCCCCGGGTATTGCTGAGGCCCTTGTTGCTACGGCCATTGGCCTTTTTGCCGCCATTCCAGCGGTTATTGCCTACAACCGTTTTGCCACCAGCGTTGACAAACTCTCCTTGCGGTTTGAAAACTTCACCGACGAGTTTGCCAATATCCTGCAAAGGCAAGCCAACTAATGGCGGAGTCCGGAGCATCGTCAGGCCGAGGTTTTGGGCGACGCCGAAGCCGGCGTGCCTTAAGTGAAATTAACGTCGTGCCCTACATCGATGTCACGCTGGTACTACTTATTATTTTTATGGTGACCGCACCCATGATCGTGACGGGCACCATCGACCTGCCCCGGGTTGGACAGTCCTCAAAAAAACCTGTTGCGGCAATTGAGGTCACCGTTCGCCGCGACGGCAGTCACGTAGTGCGGCTAAGGCAGCAAGGGGCTGAAGAAACCCGCGTCAGTCGTTCCGAGCTTGCCGAGGCGGTTCGTGCCCTAGCCCCCCAGCCCGATAGCCCTGTCATTATTCTTGCAGAGCGCGAGGTCCCCTATGACGCGGTCGTTCAAGCGCTCAATAGCCTTCAAAAAGCGGGGCTTGGTCGGGTGGGCCTTGCCGTTCGCCAAGACTAGGAACCCAAGTGTCCGGCGACCCCCTTCTTAATCAAGGGCCGCAGCCATTTATTAAAGGCCCCGAACGGTCGGCCAGCGATCCTTTGGGCCAGTCGCCGCAAGGTACGCAGGCAAGCGGGCTCGAGGCCAGTGTCGCCGCGCTTGGATCCCTTGTCGTTCACGCCGCCCTGGGTCTCGTCATGCTTCTTGCCATTGACATCAAAGAAGAAGAGCCCCCGGTGGTTCAGGCCGAGATCTGGTCCTCCCTTCCTGGCGAGCTTGCGGCGCATGCTCCGGTAGCGCCGCCACCAAACCCAACCCCCCCCGCGAAAGAGCCCAACCCCCCGCAGCCCAATGCTGAAGACGCCGAGATTGCGCTTGCCAAAAAGAAGGCCGAAGAGGAGGAGCGCCGAAGGGCCGAGGAACAGGCTGAAAAAGATCGGCTGCGTAAGGCCAAGGAGGCCGCCGAGCAAAAACGCCTGGCGGAGGAAAGGGCTGAACGCGACAGAATTGCCAAAGAAAAAGTAGACCGAGCCGAGAAGGAGCGCCTGGCAAAACTTGAGCAGGCCCGGCTTGCGAAAGAAAAGGAAGACGCCGAGCGCCGCAAGAAACTTGCGGAGAAAAAGGCTGCGCGTGAACGCGCCGAGCTTGAGCAGCGCCGAAGAGACGCCACCGAGCGTATTCGCCAAGAGCAACTTGCCCAGGTCAAGGCAAGCCTTGGACAAGACCCCAAAGCGAAGGCCGCCGATAAGGGCGAAGATGTTCGAACCAAAGCAGGGGTAGCTGGTGGCGCGGAAATGGGTGACCGGACCGGTGTGCTTGCCGACTACGCGGCTGCAATTCGAGCGCGTATTCGAAGTCATATTAGCTTCGACCCGGCAAGAGCCCCCGATAACCCCGAAGTCCTTTTTGTTGTAGAGCAGCAGGCAACTGGACGTGTCACGAAAGTGGCAAAAAAGAAGTCAAGTGGCAACGCCGGTTGGGATGCGGCTGTTGAGCGGGCGATATGGGGTAGCAGCCCCTTGCCTAAAACAGCCGATGGGCAGGTCGAAAACCCTCTAACCCTTGCCTTTCGTCCCCTGGATCGCCCGCAAACCTCTCGATAAACAAAGGCAGGTCTTATAATCGGACAGGTGACCCCTACTTTCCTTCACCTGTCCACTCACTTTGGCCAAGATTTGTTGGCCCTTAAGCCATTCGCACGAACCATCAGACCAAGGCTTCAACATCTACTAAAGGGCGCCTTACTAGGTTTAAGCCTTCTAAGCGCCTCGGTCCCGGTGTCTGCACAGGGTATGCGTATCGACATTACCGGTGTCGGTGATCGGCAAATACCCGTTGCCATCGCGCCCTTACGTACTGCAGACCCCCTAAACAGGGCACTTGCTGACACCGTACTTGAAGTTGTCCAGGCCGACCTTCGCCGCACGGGCAGCTTTAGCTTGCTGCCTATGGGCCCACAGAACCCCCCGCTTTCGGAAAATACGGCGGTCAACCCCACTTTGTTTGGTCAATGGCGCGCCCAAGGAGCCAATGCCTTGGTTGTGGGCAGTGCGACGCGCACCCCCGATGGTCAGCTCGAAATTCGGTTTCGGGTACTCGATACCCTGAAATCAGAAGACCTTGGAGGGCTGGTTCTTACAAGCCAAGCCTCACACCTCGATGCGCGTCGGTCAGCCCACCGCATGGCAGACTACATTCTTGAAAAGCTCGCGGGTGAGCCCGGGTTCTTCTCCTCGCGCTTGGCCTACGTTCGTAAAAAGGGCCGTAATCACATTCTTGTTATTGCCGACTCCGATGGAGAGAACGCCCAGCCCGCGCTTCGTTCCACCCAACCCATCATCTCCCTGACTTGGTCTCCGAACGGAGACAGGCTTGCCTATGTCTCCTTCGAAACAGGTAAGCCCGTGGTCTATGTCCACAAGCTTGCCACGGGGAAACGCTCGGTGGTCGCCAACTATAAGGGCAGTAACAGCGCGCCGGCCTGGTCGCCGGACGGCAGGGAATTGGCCATGGTTCTTACACGCGACGGCATTTCCCAAATCTACATTGCCAATGCCGATGGCAGTGGGCTTCGACGGCTGCTGCGGTCGTCGGCCATTAACACCGAGCCCAGTTTTTCCGCTGACGGTCAACATGTTTATTTCACATCCGATCAGACCGGCAGTCCGCAAATTTATCGTGCTCGGGTAGATGGCTCGGGAAGACTCGAACGACTGACCTTCACGGGTGGCTTTAACGCGCGTCCCGTCATCAGCCCCGACGGAAAAACCATGGCCTTTGTTGCTCGCCGGGACAAAAAGTTTGTTATTGCTGTTATGAATCTTGAAACTCAGGAAGAGCGCTTTGTAAGCAGCGGCCCCAAAGATGATTCACCCAGTTTTGCACCCAACAGCCGCTGGGTTATTTTTTCCAGCCGGATGAACAATCGCGACCTTCTGTCGGCAGCCTCCATCGATGGTCGCGTGCGCTCCCGCATAAGCCTTGACGCAGCAGGCATTCGCAACCCAGCATGGGGCCGTATTCCCTCCTCTCCATAGAGCCACCTATGAATTGGTCAATGACATCGTTTATGCGCTTGCCATCAACACTGCTTTTTTTGTGTGTGCTGGGTCTGTCGGCCTGTTCCACAGTCAGCCTGGATGAGGCGCCAGCCCCTATCGAGGGCAATTCAATCAACCCCGTTGATTCGGTTAACCGAGAAGGCTCCGCGAAGATTCAAGGTCTTGGCTCAGGCGCTAGCTCCGAGCAAGGAATTGCCGTAGCGAATGTCCAAGAACAGTCGCTTGGCGCCTCGTCCGACGTAAACCGTCTGGGTGACGACGGCGTTCCCTACGCCGTGATTTATTTTGGCTTCGACAGCATTGAAATTGCTCGTGACTACGATGAAATGCTTCAAAAAGTTGCCGACTACATGAGGCTCTACGACCATCAGTCTTTGACGATTGAAGGCAATACCGACGACCGAGGCACATCGGAGTACAACCTTGCGCTTGGGCAACGTCGCGCCGAGGCCGTGTCTCGCGCCCTACAGATTCTTGGGGTGCCCGGCCAGCGCATGGAGGCCGTAAGCAATGGCGAAGAAAAGCCAAGAAACAAAATGGGCGACGAAGCGGCCCGCGCCGAGAATCGGCGAGCCGATTTATTTTTTGTAAGTAAGCTTCCGTAATGAAAATCTTAGTCAGTCTTATGAACGCAGCCATGGCTGCTAGCCTGCTTGTTGCGCCACCAGTCTGGGCGCAACTCTTCTCGGATGACGAGGCCCGCAAAGCCATCATCGAGCTTCGTGCACGCATTGCCTCACTTGAAAAACAGTCGGAGTTCTTGTCCACAGAAAACTCAACGTTGAAGTCGCGTGTGGATGGCATGGCCAAATCGCAGCTCGACATGGTCTCTGAAATGGGTCAGCTACGGTCTGAACTGCAAAGTGTTCTTGGCAGCTTAGAAACCTTAACTCGAACCGTGACTGTTGAGCAAAGCAGCTTGGTTTCAGGGGTAGAACAGCAAATACAGTCTTTGTCGGAAAGACTTGCACGCTTTGAACCGCAGTCCTTTGTTATCGATAACCAAACCATCTTGGTCGATGCAAAAGAGAAGTCGGCCTTTGAGGCGGCCCAAGGCCTATTTGCCTCCGGGGCAACCGAGGCAGCTGCTGCTGCGTTCGACGAGTTCAGCCGAAGGTTCCCAGACTCAGCGCTTCGTCCCTGGGCTTTGAACTTCGAAGGCGCCGCGCATTACCTCCGAAAGAATTACAAGTCGTCTATTTCTGCATTGTCGGAGCTGTATAAGAAATACCCCAGCCACACACGCGTCCCGGAAAGTCTTCTTACCCTTGCTGCAAGTCAGGCCGAGTCAGGCCAGACCCGTGCTTCGCGCAACACACTCAACCTTTTACTGAAACAGTTTCCCAATTCAAATCAGGCGGCAACTGCCAAGAAGCGGCTTGCCGCACTGGGATCATCCAAAAACTAAAAACAGGTTTTTAATATGGTTGAACTTGAGCAGGTCAAGCTCATGCAGGCCTGGGTTGTCTTCGGCGGCCTTTTTATTGGCCTTGTCTTTGGCTGGATAACTCAGGTTAGCCGCTACTGCAGTATCGGCGCCATTTCCGACCTCCAACTTATGGGTAATGGTCAACGAATGCGTTTGTGGCTGCTCTCTGTTCTTGTAGCCGTGCTTCTTGTGCAGGTCTTCATTCAGGTTGGTCTACTTAATGATGAAGACAGCTTCTACACCAGCCCCCGGCTTTTATGGCTCTCCAATGTCTTCGGTGGGCTTTTGTTCGGGGTTGGTATGGCTTTCGCCTCCGGATGTGGAAGTCGTAACCTAGTGCGTATTGGCGAAGGCAGCCTTAAGTCTCTGGTTGTCATTCTTGTGATGGGTATTGCCGCGTTTGCCACCCTTCGGGGTCTTACAGCCGTCTATAGAAGTCAAACAGTCGATCGGGTTTTCATCGACCTACCAAGTCGCCAAGATCTGCCCAGCCTGCTCGAATCCCTTATGGGTTTGAACCCTGAAACTGCCAGAGGCCTTTTGCTGGTTCTCGTGACAGCGCTCGTGCTCTGGGCACTTCTCAGAGGCTTACCAGGCCGGCAGTTAACGCCCATACAATGGCTAGCAGGAGGGCTGGTTGGTCTATGCGTTGCGGCTGGCTGGTTGCTTACGGGCTGGCTTGGTTTTATCTCCGAGCATCCCGAAACACTTGAAAAGGCTTACCTTGCAACCAATACGCGAGGACCCGAAAGCCTCACCTTTGTTGCGCCTCTTTCCTACAGCCTTGAGCTCTTTCTTTACTACAGTGACGCCTCTCAGTTCTTAAGCTTTGCCGTTGCCACAGTGATTGGCACAGTTGTGGGAGCGGCAATCGCCGCCCTGCGCTCGGGGAGTTTTCGCTGGCAAGGCTTTGCTTCCACCCAAGACCTTGCGCTGCATCTTCTGGGTGCGACTTTGATGGGCATAGGAGGGGTCGTCGCCATGGGCTGCACCATTGGTCACGGCCTAAGTGGACTGTCGATGCTGGCACTAAGTTCGGTAATCGCTATTGTTAGTATTGGTCTTGGCGGTCTTCTAGGTCTGCGGCTGTTACAAAAGCTAAGCCTTTCATAAGTGCATGAGGGAGATGAGAAAGATGAGGGAGACATGACGAATCAAAAAATCCCCAGCCGTCGCGGGATTCTTCTTGCGGGCGGAGCTGGTACCCGACTGCACCCCGCAACGCTTGCCATGAGCAAACAACTTTTGCCGGTTTATGACAAGCCCATGGTTTACTACCCTTTGGCAACCTTAATGCTCGCGGGTATCCAAGATATTCTGCTCATTAGCACGCCCGCGGACACACCCCGGTTCGAGCAGCTTCTTGGCAATGGAAACCAGTGGGGCATCAATATTCAGTATGCTGTTCAGCCCAGTCCCGACGGGCTTGCCCAGGCCTTCTTAATCGGCGAATCGTTTGTTGGTTCACATCCCAGTGCACTGATTTTGGGAGATAATATCTTTTATGGTCATGAACTGAATGCCTTGTTGGCGAACGCAAAGAGCCGTGACCGAGGCGCCAGTATTTTTGCCTACCATGTGCAAGACCCCGAGCGCTACGGTGTCGCGGAGTTCGACCCCAACGGCAAGGTGCTTTCCATTGAAGAAAAGCCTCTTAAACCGAAAAGCAATTTTGCAATTACCGGGCTCTATTTCTACGACAATCGCGTCGTCGATTTCGCCAAGTCGCTTAAGCCATCGGCTCGAGGTGAACTTGAAATCACCGACCTCAATCGTTGTTACCTTCAGGCCAATGCCCTTCACGTGGAGTTGATGGGCAGGGGTTTTGCCTGGCTTGATACAGGTACCCACGACAGCCTCATCGAAGCCAGTCAGTTCATTGCCACCATTGAGAAACGCCAGGGGCTAAAAGTTGCCTGCCCCGAAGAAATTGCCTATCGACAACAATGGATTGATGCCGAGCAGCTTGCCCAACTTGCCCAGCCCCTGCTTAAGAATGGCTATGGCCAATACCTGCAGCAGCTTCTTGAAGAGGACGGTCGGAACTGATGAAAATTACGCCAACCACGATCCCTGACGTCATGCTCGTTGAGCCGAAAGTTTTCGGGGATGAGCGTGGATTCTTCTTCGAAAGCTATAACGCACGTGAGCTTGGTCACGCCCTTGGCATCCAGCAAGACTTCTTACAGGACAATCATTCCAAAAGCCGCAAGGGTGTCTTACGCGGGCTTCATTATCAGCTCGCGCCCCAGGCTCAGGGCAAACTTGTACGGGTTGTCGCAGGTGAAATTTTTGATGTGGCCGTTGATATTCGGAAGGGGTCATCCACCTTCGGCCATTGGGTGGGCCAGAGGCTCTCCAGCGAAAATCATCACCAACTCTGGATTCCACCAGGCTTTGCTCATGGCTTTCTTACTCTTTCCGACTCCACAGAAGTCTTGTACAAAACCACCGACTTCTACGCCCCTAGCCTTGAACGTGCTATTCGCTGGAATGACACAACCCTTAATATCGATTGGCCTCTAACAGAGGCTGAAAAAATTGGTGTCACGGTCTCAGCCAAAGACGCCGCGGCATTGGCCTTTAAGGATGCAGAGTATTTTTAGACCTAGGCCGTTTACTTTCACTCATCTCACAAGTCACCAGAAAGGTCCTCGACATGCTTAAGCCTCAGGCCAAGTTTCAATGGGAAGACCCCTTTCTTCTCTCGGCGCAACTCACCGATGACGAGAGAATGATTCGTGATGCGGCGCGTAGCTACTGCCAAGAAAAACTTCAACCCCGGGTACTGGAGGCTTTTCGTCACGAGACCTTTGACGCAGCTATCTTTAGAGAAATGGGCGAGCTAGGACTCTTAGGGCCAACCATTTCGACAGACTACGGAGGCGCAGGTGTGAGTGATGTTGCCTACGGACTGATTGCCTCCGAGGTCGAGCGTGTCGACAGCGGCTACCGCAGCATGTTCAGTGTACAGAGTTCACTGGTCATGCTTCCTATCGAAGCGTTTGGCACAGAGGATCAAAAACAAAAGTTCCTACCCAAGCTTGCGCGAGGGGAATGGATTGGTTGCTTTGGTCTTACAGAGCCCAATCATGGCTCCGATCCCGCAGGTATGGACAGCCGTGCAAAGACCGATGGCAAAGGCTACCGACTAACCGGTTCAAAGATCTGGATTTCGAACAGCCCCATTGCCGATGTCTTTGTGGTCTGGGCGAAAGACGATGGCGGGGATATTCGCGGATTCCTTCTTGAAAAAGAAATGAAAGGCCTTAGCGCTCCCGCTATTCACGGGAAGATTGGACTACGGACCTCCATCACGGGAGAGATCGTAATGCAGGATGTCTATGTTCCCGAAGAAAACGTGTTGCCTCACGTTCGAGGCCTCAAAGGTCCCTTCACTTGCCTAAACTCCGCCCGGTTCGGCATTGCCTGGGGCGTGCTTGGCGCTGCCGAATCCTGCTGGCATACAGCCCGTCAGTACGTGCTTGACCGGCAACAGTTTGGGCGTCCATTGGCCGCGAATCAGCTTATTCAGAAAAAGCTGGCAGACATGCAAACGGAGATTGCTCTGGGCTATCAGGTAGTGCTTCGTCTTGGCCGCATGAAAGAAGAAGGTACAGCCTCGGTGGAAGCCACATCCATCGTGAAGAGAAATAACTGTGGCAAGGCATTGGACATTGCACGACAGGCCCGCGACATGCTGGGGGGCAACGGTATTTCCGACGAGTTCGGGGTTATGCGCCATATGGTCAACCTCGAGGTAGTGAATACCTACGAGGGGACGCACGATATTCACGCTCTTATACTCGGTCGGGCCCAAACGGGACTGCAAGCCTTTTTCTAGACCGTGATCCGCCATGGACAGGCCCCCATGCTTCGGGGCGTACAAGTGCTGGATCTTTCGAGGGTACTGGCTGGGCCTTGGGCAACCCAAATGCTTGCCGACCTTGGTGCAACCGTGATGAAGGTTGAGCGTGCAGAGTTAGGGGACGATACGCGCCATTGGGGACCACCCTACACCGCGCAAGGACTGGCCACCTATTTCACGTGCGCGAATCGTGGCAAAGAATCGGTGAACGTTGACTTTAAGAATCAAGAACAGCTCATGGCTGTTCAAGAGCTTGCCTTTAACGCAGATGTCGTTGTTGAAAATTTTAAGGTTGGGCAGCTTAAAGCTTTCGGACTTGACGCGGCTTCGCTACGCGCGAAAAAGCCCTCGCTGATCTACTGCTCTATAACCGGTTACGGGCAGAACGGTCCTCGTGCCCATGAGGCTGGCTACGATTTTGCCCTGCAAGGTCTTACTGGGCTTATGAGTATTACAGGTCCGACCAATGGGCCTCCCTACAAGGTGGGTGTAGCGGTCATCGACATCATCACCGGTATTTACGCTTGCAATGCCATTACCGCGTCGCTCTTCCATAGGGCGCAAACGGGTGAAGGTGCAACGATTGACTGCGCTCTTTTCGATACCGGCGTTGCACTGCTTGCCAATCAAGGGGCTGCCCATCTTATTGCAGGTACAGAACCGAAAGCCATGGGCAATGCCCATCCCAGTATTGTTCCCTATCAGGCCTATCATGCAAAAGATGGCTATCTTGTATTGGCGGTGGGTAACGACCGTCAGTTTGCAAGCCTGGCAAAGGCCTTAAACCAGAGCCATTGGGCCGAGGACCCTCTATTTATTACCAACCCTGAGAGGGTGAAGAACCGAGACCTTTTAAACGGGATGCTTGAACCCTTATTGAAAACAGAAGATCGTAGCCACTGGCTGGAACGATTTGAGGCTGTTGGGGTTCCCTGCACCCCTGTGCAAACCATCTCAGAAGTTTTTAAGGAGCCACAACTTCACGAAAGAGCAATGGTTGTTACGCACAAACAAAATACCTTGATCGCGAATGAAGGTTCCCAGTCCGCCAAGCCAGAGAACATTCTTCAAACGGTTGGGCAGCCAATGGTCATCAATGGCCTTCGACCCTCCCACCCGCTAGCACCTCCATCGCTTGGGCCCACCGTCAGAAATCGCCCTAAGTCGCAGAGCGAATGACCGGGCCCACCTTCTCCCATCGCATACCCCAGATCACACCCCTAGAATGAACAGGAGACTTCAATGAGTGTCGTCGCAAAACGCCTCCAAGAACTTGGCATTGTCTTACCCACCCCCGTACAGCCTGTGGCCAACTACCTGCCTTACCGATGGTCAGGGTCTCTGCTCTTCATTGCCGGCCAAATTCCTTTGCAAGACGGCCAATTGCCCTACCTTGGAAAAGTGGGAGTCGACCTAAGCATTGAACAAGGCCAGGCTGCGGCAAGGCTGTGTGCAATTAATATCTTGGCTCAGGTGAATGCCGCCCTAAACGGCAACCTAGACCGTGTCAATGCCTGCCTTAAGCTCGGTGGGTTTGTGAACTGTGCAGCTGACTTCAGCGAACAACCAACGGTTGTCAATGGTGCATCCGATCTTATGGTGGATGTCTTCGGCGACAAGGGTCGGCATGCGAGAGCCGCTGTTGGAAGTAACGCCTTGCCGCGAAACGTTGCGGTTGAAGTCGACGCGATTTTTGACTGCCAGCCCTGAAACGAGCCAGTTCGAACAATGGTCTTCTAGGCGAAGCCTAGCCTAGGCGCAGGCAAGGGGTTGTAGCCAGACACAAACTTCACAGGCTCGGCCAGGCCTGGCTTAAAAACATGACGAGCTGTTTTGCCTATATTTGCGCCGTAAATATGAATGCTAATGGACGACTGATCGTCAAGGGCATTGGCCACGGTGTGAATGTCACCGAATGAAGGCGAGACACAGTCGATATCACCCGGGAAATAGGTCTGTTCAGCACCAACAGGCTCAACCAGACCGTTTGCGTTGCGCTGATACCGTTGGCATTTTTCCGCGCCCTGAAGAACGCCAACAAGCCCCCAAACGGTATGATCGTGAATGGGTGTCGTCTGCCCTGGACCCCAGACGAAACTCACAACTGAAAAGCGATCGTCTGGATCGGCGTATAAAAGATATTGCTGATAAAACTCGGAATGAGGCTCTTTGTAGGAAGACTCAAGCCACGATGATGTCTGAATAAGTCTCGACAAAATAGGGCGTGCACCGTTAAGGATCTCGGATTCCGTATGACAAAAATTTATTAGTTCTGAAAGGCTTTTAACAGCATCTTCTAATGGTTTCCAGTTCACTGCGTCCTCCTCTTGCCTTTTTTCATTTCTGCTCACGATCATGCAACCTGAATACATACTGACCCTGACCTGCCCCGACCGTAAAGGTGTTGTTCACACGATTTCGGGAATTTTACTTCGACACCACGGCAATATTATTGATTCATCCCAATTCGGTGATGAAGGCACAGGCCTTTTTTTTCTGCGCATTCATTTTTCTCTTGAACAAGCCAATGAGCTCACAAGACTTCAAGATTCGCTTAAAGACCTTGAGGCGTCCATGGGAGTTCGATGGTCAACCACGGAATGCAAGAAAAAAATGCGGGTTCTTATTGCCGTGTCTCGCTTGGGGCACTGCCTGAACGACCTTCTGTTCCGGTGGGAGAACAGCCTTTTACCCATTAAAGTCTGTGCAGTCTTCTCAAATCACGAGCAGTTAAAGCCCATGACGGTACAACGCTCTGTGCCGTTCTTCCATCATCCCGTCTCGCAAGACAACCGCGACGCTCAAGAAAAAGCCTTGCTGAAGCTTATTGAAGAAATGGATATTGAGCTTGTCGTTTTGGCGCGTTACATGCAGATACTAAGCCCCTCAATTTGTGAGGCACTCTCCGGACGAATTATTAATATTCATCACTCGTTTCTGCCAAGTTTTAAAGGAGCTCAGCCATACAAGCAAGCCTACGAACGAGGTGTAAAACTTATTGGAGCCACTGCGCACTATGTCACCAATCAACTTGACGAGGGGCCTATTATTGAGCAAGACGTGGAGAGGGTCTCACACACTTTAAGCTCCACAGAGCTCTCTCAGATTGGAGCAGATATTGAATCAAGAGTTCTTGCCCGCGCCGTGAAATGGCATGCGGAACACCGAATTCTTCTAAACGGATCCAAAACGGTGGTCTTCTCGTAGCGTAGTCTGCGTGACTACACTGCTGCCAAAACCGGCTCTGAATAAAACGCTCGGGGCTGATGACTTCCTTTAATTTGGGTGCGATGCATAATTCGTCGAGCAGATGTATCAAAACTGTCGCGACGGTGCATGGTGGTTCGGTTGTCCCACATCACTAAATCACCCAATTGCCATTGATGGCGGTAAACATTGTGTGCCTGCACCGGGTAAGCCCATAAGGCATCAAGTAGTTTTTCACTGTCTTCAAGGGCATGGTCCAAGACATAGGCATTACGACGTCGCCCCAGATAAAGATAAGGCCTTCCCGTTACAGGATGCGCGCAGATTGCGGGGTGAGGTGTTCCTACGGAATTCACAGGATCATTCGAGTCTTTTAAACCTTGGCGAAGATAGCCGCCTGAATTGTAGGTGCCATCGTGCTTAATTCGAAGCGAACGCAACTGACTGAGCAAAGCCTCAGGCATGTCTTGAAGGGCTCCCTCCATGGAACAAAACCAGGTATCGCCGCCCTGCTTGGGAATTTCAATGGAGTAAAGCATAGAAGCATCGGGTGGCTCTTGAAGGTAGGACATATCCGTGTGCCATGTGGCCTCACCGGCTCCCAGACTGCCAATAGGCTTTCCGTCCTCTCCTAATACATTTGAAACAACGTAGATATCGGGAAAATCTTCTACGAAGGTCTTGCCATCTTCATTGACGGGGGGTGGGTCAAGCTCACCAAAATGCTTGCTAAATTCAACCAGGTCTCCGGGACCTAAAGACTGGTTTCTAAAAAGCAATACGGAATAAGCAGCCCAGGCCTCTTGTATCTCAAAAATTTGAGCCTGTGTTGGGCGGGTGAGGTTTACACCCAGAATCTCCGCGCCAAAGCGAGGATGAATGGGCTTGACAAGAATAGTTTTAAAAGCATCCATAAACGGTCTTCCTTGTCGTTTAGCTTTCTATGCTGACGAGAATTGTGCCCTCTTGTAAAGACTTCAGTGCATCGAAATTGAATGATGGTCGCCAACCGAGAGGGGCACATAAATACCCATTCTCAAAAGCCAAGGGCTCAAGCAAAGGGCTTTTTTCCTGCTTTAAGTAACCGTTCATTTCGCCCGCGTTAGCAATACAAAGGTCGGCAACACAGCCCTCCATCCAGCAGTTAATATCACTTGCGACACCATTGCCTAACACTGGGGTCATACCAAGATCTTTAATCAGCGTGATTGCGCTTAACAGCGCATCGAGACCTTCAAACTTCATGAGCTTAACTTTAATAAAACTCGCCAGCCGCTGATCCGCTGCTCGTTGAATGTCGGCCTGGTTATAAATAGACTCGTCGAGCATAAGTTTGACGCCGAGGTCGTTGGCATGGGGTACCACACGCGCATGCGCATCCCAGTCGTGCGCCGGACAGGGCTGTTCAAACAACTCAATCTGCTTGATGCTTTCGGATTTAAGCCCTTTCAGAAATGCAATGCCCTGATCTGAAGAAAAGCCTTGGTTGGCATCTACACGAAAGTGAAGATCGGAGAACCTGCTCGCGGCTTGGGGCATGAGGGGCGGCATGGATTGGGCAAGCTTTACAACCTGATTGACAAACCGACTGTCGCTTAAGGGCTCAAAGCCCACCTTTAACTTGATGGTTCGGTAACCCTGTCGAACGAGCGTATGCAGGTTATCTTCTAATTGACTTGGCGTATTACCTTGAAGCAGCCCTAGAACAGGGACGCGCAGTGCATGCCTTGGATTCAAGACAGGTGAACCGGCCGCCATATCAAGCGCTGAGCGTAGAGCACTTGCCAGGAAGGGCCGTGGACCAGCAAGTGCAGTTACCCCATCGTGAAAATGATCATAGCTTCGATGCTTCGTCACCCATTGCTGAAGGAAGGACCAACTCTCATCAAACACTTCATCGGTATAGCCGGTTAAGAAGCTTGCTTCGCCAAGGCCGGTCTGGCCGTCTTCACCATTCACCTGAATAAAAATAGTCTCAAGGCAGGTAACCGGGCCAAAGGCAAGCTTATAGGGCGCCTCTAGAGCCAAGCGTACCTTCCAGGCCCGAAGTTCAAACGGCATGTTTGCTGGGTTCACGATAATCACAGACGTCTACTTTTAAATAAAATCTTGGAAGTTAGCAAGATTGGACAAAAATATTAACTAAGAGCGAGCAGTTGACGAATAAACAAGACAAGAGCTCCAGCCATGGCAGCAATAACAACCGCCTGCCGGAATCGCTCGACTTCCATGGCCTGAAAAACACGAAACCCAAGGTAGACCGACAGGCCAAGAATAGGTAGGGCGACAAACAAAGACGTTACCGCCTCTGTATGAACCCGGCCCGAGCCAATAAGTAAGGCTGTCATCACAGACTGAATAAGAATGCCAAACGGCTGAGAAAGACCACGTTGCGCGTTTTTATCAAGCCGAAGCAGGCCAAACCACAAAGAGGGAATAAGTGGGCCGAGCCCCGAG
>JAYNLI010000001.1:0-51788 GCA_038111655.1 Bordetella sp. | reverse complement strand
CCCCGAGCCCCCCAACGACATAAGGAAGGGAATGACGCCAGTTGATCTCTCTCCAGAGCTTAGGCAACAGCAGAAGGTTCAAACTTAAGGCCCCGGCAACAACCAAGAAAACAACATCGGAAGGGCTGTAGGCATGATGCAGAAACAACGAGGCAATCACGCCGTAGGCAAAGCCCAAGACACCGAAAATAAGGCCCCCACAGAAGGCTGAGAGGCCAAGAAAGGCCAGTTGCATGGCGCTTAGATCAGCCATCCATTTAACCCAGTCACATTATTTTTGAGAATGATAAAAAGCATTAGTAATATCAATAAAAAATTAGCGTAAACCCCAGGCCTTTCCTTAACGCAAACTGGCGTACAGTCCAAGGAGAGTAGCGACTCGCCACTCTTTTGGTTCCCGTGTTACCGATTAGAAGCACTTTTTTTCGGCGAGCGATCCGTAACAGGGAGAAGAAAGAGTCAACGAATCAGTTCCCAAGGAGACAACACATTATGAGACGCATCAAGTCCAGCCTTACCCGAGCCTTCGGCCTTTCTGTTATTGCTGCAAGCCTGGCATCCACCCCCGTGATCGCACAGACACTTGCAAAGCCAGGTAAATTTCCTGAGCGTCCGGTTACCGTTTACGTTCCGTATGGTCCAGGCGGTGGCTCCGATCAGTTGTCTCGGGCTTGGGCCGAAGCCATGCAGCCGGTTTTGGGCATTGGCATGCAAGTGGTGAATCGCCCCGGCGGTGGCGGAATGGCAGCGATCCCCGACTTCATGTCAGCACCTAAGGATGGCTACACCATTTTGCAGTCCATTGACGATGCCATTACCAACTACGCCTCGGGCAAGCTCAAAGAACACCCGGCGAAAGACTGGACTCCTTTGTGTATGACCCAGATCACCTTTAGCCAACTTTACGTGCGTACCGACGACGATCGCTTCTCAAGCTTTGATGCGCTAGTTAAATTTGCTCGCGCAAACCCCGAGAAAGTTACTGTAGCTAATGTCGGTAATCTGGGGTCGATGGAGCGGGTAACAATGAACATGCTGGAGACAGGCCTCAAATTCAAGACAAGGCAGATCGCCTTCGACAAGCCTTCCGAGCGTTATGCAGCCCTTATCGGTGGTCAAGTGGATGTCCTGTTCGAGCAACCCGGTGACGTTCGTAACTTCATCGAGGCTAAGCAAATAAAGCCCATCTTCACCTTCCTGAAAGAACGCCCGAAGGTTTTTGCCTATGCGCCCTCACTCAACGACATCAAAGAAGTGGACTTTGAACCACTACTCCGGTTTAGGGGGTTCTGGGTTCACAAGGACGTTCCTCAAGACAGAACGAAATACTTGGCGGCTGCTTGTAAGGCTGCATTTAATTCGAAGTCATATGCGGAATTTAATGAGAAAAAGTATATGCATCTCATCGACTCATTCCGCGACACCGAAGGATCGAAAAAGCTTATCAACAACTCAATTGATATTTACACAAAGGTCTATAAGGAAATAGGTTTGATTAAGTAAGTTCAGGCCTGGGTGAGGGATATACCCTCACCCAGATCGTTGCAAACAGCGAGAAAAGCACCCCTAAATTTCAAAGTCCGATCTAAGCCAGCTACTCATGCCTAAAAATTCTGTTTTGTCTTCCTCGCTCGAAATGAGTGCTTGGTTGGCTTTAGCCGCGTTTTTTTATGCCCTATCCTTTAGCTTTTCTGAAGAAAAAGGGTCTTTTGCCTGGGGCGCCGCAAGTTGGCCCCGTGGTGTGATTGCTCTTATTGCAATCGGCGCCATTTTTCAGTTTTATCTTCAGCTCAAGGCAACCTATCTAGTGCAGGCCTACGCTCCTTCACCCGAGGCCACCTCAAATAACACATCTACCGAACCGCCCGTCGATTACAAACGTGCGGTAGGTGTTTTCCTTATTCCTCTTGTTTACCTATTGGCGCTTCCTCGTATTGGCTTTTACATTGCGACGCCCGTTTTTCTTGCTGGCTTCATCTACTATTTAGGTGAGCGGCGTTGGGGGCTCATGCTTAGCGTGACCTTCTTTATTTACGGCCTTGTGAACCTGGTCTTTACCAAGCTGTTTTACGTTGCCCTTCCTACGGGGACATGGCCGGGCTTTTACGACTTTAGCAATTGGTTTGTCACAGCCATCCGCTAGCCCTACTTCACACTCTTATGACTGCCATCACTTGCCTCAGGGGGTTTTGTGCTTGATGATTTTCTCTTAGGAACCTCCATTCTCTTTTCAGAGCCAGTCAGTATTGCGCTTTTTGTGGCGGGCCTTCTTGGCGGCATGCTTTTCGGAGCTATTCCCGGAATTAACATGCTGACCCTTGGGGCGGTCATTCTCCCCTTTACTGCAGCAATGTCGCCCACGCACGCCATCATGCTTTACTCCGTCATTTACTGTGCTGGGGTCTTTGGAGGGGCCATAACGGCCATCTTATTTAATATCCCGGGCTCTCCAGAAAATGCCCCAACGGCATTCGACGGCTATCCAATGACCTTAAAAGGTCAGGCGGGAAAGGCCGTGGGTGCTGCAGTCATCTGCTCGGCCTTTGGTGGCCTTATTTCTTGCATTGTCATGATGGCTGCAACACCCATTATTGCCCTATGGGCGGTGAAGTCATTTGGTCCGCCCGAGATTTTTGGTCTTATTTGTTTCGGCCTCGCGGTGTCGGCCTCGGTGGGTGCGAAAACACTTTGGAAGGGCATTCTTTCGGTAGGGCTTGGGCTTCTCATTGCCACCATCGGAAGCGATCCTTCCGATGGCATCGCCCGCTTTAACTTTGACTCGTACTACCTACTGGCTGGCATTCATTTCATACCCATGGTGCTGGGTCTCTTTGCTGTGTCCGAGGTCTTCGCCCAAACGGCAAGCCGCGTATCGGGTGTTCAAAGCAATGTAAAAATTGGTCTTGAGTTCCCATCCTGGATGGAATTCTGGATTAACAAGTTTGTTGTTATTCGGTCTGTGTTTATTGGCTTTTTTGCCGGCATTTTGCCGGGTATCGGCGCGGTACTGGCTGCCTTTTTAAGCTACAGCGAAGCGGTGCGATGGGGCGGCAAAGACAAGAAATTTGGCAGGGGGGAGCTGGCTGGCGTCATTGCCTCTGAAACAGGAAATAACTCGGCTACCGGCGCAGCAATGATTCCCCTGCTTGCGCTTGGTCTTCCCGGTGGCGCTTTAACAGCCATGATGATGGGTGTCTTTCAGCTCCACGGAATGGAACCAGGGCCCCTTATTTTTATTCAGTCGAAAGATCTGGTTTGGACGGTCTTCGCAGCAATGTTTTTTGCAAACATTAGTATTTTATTTCTTGGCTATATTCAGACAAAGACAGTCGTTCACCTGCTTCGTATTCCGTTTCACCTTCTTGCCCCTGGTATTTTGCTTATTGCAACCATTGGTGCCTACGGCCTTCGAAACCTGGTGGTGGACGTCTGGGTGATGTTCATTGCCGGCATTATTGGATTCTTCCTGCGTCGGTCGGGTTACTCCATTGCCGGCATCGTGCTTGGGCTTGTGCTTGGTGAGCTTGGCGAGTCCTCGTTTAGCCGGTCGATGCAGTTGCTCGACTACAGCTTTATTGAACTCCTAAGCCGGCCCATAGCAGGCAGCCTTATTGCGCTAGCGTGCCTGACAATGGCCTACAACATCTACAGTGAATTACGGAAGCGGGCGGGCTGAAATCCCTATCAAATGAACGCGCTGGAATGACAGCGCACAAAGAGCCCACTGGCCAGGCCGCCTGCGGCTGGAATAACAGCCAAACCACACTCACCAGGTTGAAGGCGATAACAAAGTCTTGCAGCCAAAACAGCTCCCGAGGCCCCTATCGGATGGCCGCAGGCAAGCATGCCTCCCCAGGCATTCACCTCGGCAGACCCAAGCGCAAGGTCTGTTTCGTTCGCAATGGCCTGCGCAGCAAACGACTCCATGAGCTCAACCTTCAAACTCGTCTGGCAGAGGCCCTGCCTACCAAGTTGGTCGACTAACCAAGGCTTTAAAAGAGCACTGGCAAGTCCTGGCAGCTGGTGGTCACCGGTAACTGCCTTGTGACTGCAGAGCTCTACGACCGAAAGCAGTGGCTTCTTCTGTGCTCGTCGCTGTTTTAAATAGCCCTCAGAGGCCAAGACTAGAAACGCCCCTCCATCTGCAATAGGTGCCATGGTTGTAGGGTTGTGCGGTTTAATCCGCTCGGCTCGATGGCAGATAGCATCCGTAAGAAGCCGAACATGAGGGTCCTTATCCAGCGGTAGACCGACAAGAGACTTTATTGATTTGTCTGTATTTTGCTTGGCAAGGCGATGGCTTCGAATGGCCCAGTCATACTGTTGTCTTAAGTCAATGCCCCGCACCTTGGCAAGCATCAATGCCGCGCGAACCATATCCGGGTCATCGTCTGGCCAAGGGGTAAATGGCGCCTGCTGCCAACCTGGCTTGGAATCACGGGGTAGCCACTGACGCAGCGGAGCATGACTTGCAGACTCCACGCCGCCAGCAATCACAAGCTCATGAGCTCCGGACCCAATCAGGGCCATACCCATGCCGATGGCATCCAATCCACTACAGCACTGGCTATCGATCGTCAGCGACATCATCTGATCACCCAGGCCCAGAGCCAGGCCTAATCGTCGAGCAGGATTTCCACCGGCGGCAAGTGCGTTACCAACGATAAGGGCACCTAAATCGTCTGGGCTTATCTGTGCATCTTTAAGTAGCTCATGGATAAGACTTGCCCCCAATACGGCATCATCAAAACGAGAAAGTGCACCAGCCCGAGGCGCGATGATTGATCGCCCAGCAGCCAGAACATAGACCCTGGCGCTCATTAGGCTTCGAATGCCCCTTGTGGAATTGGCCGGCCTTTGGGGATTTCTTCAAGAAGCCCCTTGAGATTAAGCTTGCCGTTCGAACGAGTGGGCCAAGCGTTGATTTGCAAAAGCCTCGCCGCCCGCAGACTAGGAGCTGCTGAGCAGGAAAGATTCTGCAAGGCCTCTTTCACTTCAATGTGACGAGATTGCAGTTCAGGCCCCAGCACCAGTGTTACTCGCTCACCCCGAAGAGGATCGGGACGTCCAAGAAGGGCCAACTGGGAAGAGTCCAAGGTCAGGCCTAAAGCCTCTTCAATGGGTTCTGGCTGAATCTTGACCCCAGACTGATTAATAACGCGATCGACACGCCCAAGAATTAAGAAGCGGGCCTGATCCTGTTTGCCCAAGTGGGTATCCGCCCAGGCAATACGATCTCCGGAAGCCAGCCAGTCATCGGGACAAATAGTAAGAGGGCTTCTAACCCACAACTGATCTTGCGAATCGGTGCGAATCTTTACCTGCGGAAAGGACTGCAAAGGCTCCGCTGGCTTTGAATGGGCAACGTACCCCAGTTCGGCTGCCCCGTAAAAGCAAATAATCTCGGCTTCTGGAAAAGTTTTCTGGCACAGGAGGGTTAGACTTTCGGGCCATGTGGCTCCACCAACGATGATCTTTTCAACACAAGGGACCTCAGCGTCGCGAGAGTCTGCGTACCGACAGAGCGTATGCAGTAGCGGCGTAACCGCATAAAGAACTGAAATGTTGTTTGCACAGATTGTGGCCAGCTGATGACGAGGCGACAGGGGCAAACCCTTGCAGAAGGCCTGGGTCTGCTGAGCGCGAAACATGGCATAGGCCCATAACGAATGTTGGGCAGATCCAAGAACCGCGTAACGATAATCTGGCTTAAGACCAAATATTTGTGTTTCAATGGCAAGGCTATTAAGCCAAGACACCCGCGGCCTTGAAAGCCGCTTAGGCTCCCCGCAGGAACCACCCGAAAAAACCTGAATGATTTCTTTCTGTTCGCTCAATTCAAGGTTAGGGTAGTGCAGCCAGTAAGGAAAAGCGGGATTTGGTGGGGTGGGTGGGACTCGAACCCACGACCAACGGATTAAAAGTCCGCTGCTCTACCAACTGAGCTACCACCCCAAAACATTCGAACCGAAGAGTATACACTTTTGAAGAGGCTAACGCGTCCCATGCAAGCCCGGACCATGGGGCGCCAGACAAAAACAACTATCATTATTGTTCTCATGACCAGTTCCATGCCACTCCGGGCATTATCGTTCGCATTCATTGTGGCCATTGCCCTGCCACTTCTTGCCGTTGGCTTGTTCGGGCTGCTTGCAGTCAAAGATCTCACCGCGCTTGCCTGGCTCGGTCAAACCGTACTGCCCTTGTATGTCTGGAACAGTCTGCTGCTATGCCTCGGCGCGCTCGCGGTCGCTCTGATTCTCGGCCTTCCACCCGCTTGGTTTTGCACTCAGTACAACTTTCGTCTTCGTCGCTTCGCGGAATGGACGATGATTCTTCCTCTTGCCATGCCCGCCTATGTGGTTGCCTTTGCCTACACCGCCGCGCTTGATTACTCGGGCTGGCTATCGTCTTTAATACGAGCGAGCCTTTTAGAAACAGGGCTCTTCACTATCGAGGGCTTACGATCTGCATGGCCGGAAATTCGGTCGCTCCCAGGAGCCTGCCTGATTCTCGGTGCGGCCCTCAGCCCCTACGTTACCTTGTTAGCAAAGTCGGCCTTCGAGGACAAGCCAAATTCGCTTGCTGAAGTCTCTCGTTCGCTTGGACTCACTGCCTCGCAGGCCTACTTCCGTGTTGTATTACCCGTGGCACGGCCCGCAATTGTTGCGGGCAGCGCGCTTGTTGTTATGGAGTGCTTGGCCGATTACGGGACCGTCTCCTTCTTTTCCGTACAGACACTGTCCACCGGCCTCTTCAAAACTTGGTTTGGCTATGGGGATCAAAAATCTGCGGCTTTGATGGGCTTATTAATGCTGCTTATTGCCATTAGTATTCTAAGTTGGGAACGTACCGCTCGGGGGCGTGCGCGCTATGAAACGCGCGATCAGTCACATGCCACGCGTCAGCCGCTTCTGGGCAGCAGCAAGATTTGGGTGCCCATCGTAAGTCTCGCAGGCGGGGTCATTGGTTTTTTTATTCCGCTTGCCTTGTTAGTGCACGCCGCGGTGACTGCCGACGAGCTTGCTGGCCTTGACAAGCTTTTTTATCAGGCCTGGCAGACTGCACTGTACGGTCTCTACGCACTGCTCACTATTATTCCCATTGCCCTATTGATTGCTTACGGCCAGAGGCTCAGTCAATCAAGCCTCTTTCGTTATACCGTACGTATGGCCTCATCGGGCTATGCTGTTCCTGGTATGGTGGTTGCAATTGGGCTTCTGGCCTGTTCAAGCCTCTTCACCCAACTGCTCTACGCAAATTTTGACCTTCGCTTTACCCTCACTGCAACCAGCCTGCTTGTTGTAGGGGGCTACCTAACGCGGTTTTTCACAGTTGGCTTTTCGACCATCGAAGTTGGTCTGGCACGAATCACTCCCAACCTCGATCAGTCCGCACGAAGTCTTGGGCTTTCCTCGCGTGGTGTGCTTTTCCATGTTCATTGGCCCATTCTTCGCCGAGTGGCCTTTGTTGCTTCCTTGCTTGTATTTGTGGACGTGGTGAAAGAGCTTCCCCTGACCCTTGTGTTGCGACCGATAAATGTTGAAACCCTTGCCGTGGCGGCCTATCAGTTTGCGGCCGATGAGCGCCTGGCCGATGCCGCACTTCCTTCAATTGCAATTGCCTTGGTAGGCCTTATCCCATTGCTTCTACTCGGGCCACGCCTAAGGTAAGGCCTTTCGGGGTCTTTGGCCTTGGGCTGTAATCCGACATAGGCCGGTCAAATAAGAAAGCTGTTGCGTATGATAATAATTATTATTACACTACCTGAGCGGGTTGCAACTTTTTCAAGGAGCTTTTTCATGAAACAACCCAAGGCACCCGCCGCAGGCCTGCGTCGCAGCCTTTTTGCCGGTCTTTCGAGCCTAGGTTTGCTTGGCGGCCTTTTCGCCTCAGGTCTTCTAAGCCAGCCTGCTCTCGCCCAGAGCAAAGAACTTACGCTCTACACAGCACGTCACTACGGCAGTGACGAAGCACTTTATGCCAACTTTACAAAAAAAACGGGTATTAAAATCAACGTAATTAGTGCCGGCGATCAGCCGCTTATCGAGAGGCTGAAATCAGAGGGCCCTGCAAGCCCGGCAGACGTTCTCTTGCTTGCAGACGCTGCCAGGCTTTGGGCCGCGGAGCAAGACGGCCTCTTTCAGGCACACAACTCCAAAGTTCTTGAGGCCGCCATTCCGGCCGATTTACGCACAACAAGCTGGGTTGGGCTTACCACCCGTGCCCGCGTTCTTATTATTGACCCCATGCGAGTGAAGGCTGCCGACGTTCAAAATTACAGCGACCTCGCCAAACCCGAGATGAAGGGACTAGTCTGTACACGGTCAGGCTCTCACCCCTACATGCTCTCGCTCTTTGGTTCCATGCTTGTGAAGGACGGGCCTGCAAAGACGGAGCAATGGATGCGGGCTGTCGTGGCGAATTTGGCCAGGCCTCCAAAAGGCGGTGACACCGACCAAATTCGCGCAGTCGCCTCAGGGGAGTGTGCAGTGGCCGTAAGTAATAGTTACTACTACGCCCGACTGATGCGAAGCAGCAAACCAGCCGACCAAGAAGCTGTTTCGAAGACCCAGCTTATCTGGCCGAACCAGGGTATGGCAGGAACGCATGTGAATGTTTCGGGAGGCGGTATTGTAAAAACAGCTCCCAATGTCGTCCACGCACGTGCCCTTCTTGAGTTTCTTGCAAGAAAAGACACTCAGGCCGCTTTTGCAGAGGGCAACAACGAATGGCCTGTGGTTAAGGGTGTTACAGCCAACAATAAAGCGCTAGAAAAACTTGGTGCGTTTAAGGCCGACCCCATGCCAGTGGCCCACTTCGCTGCTCAACAGCGCAGTGCTCAGCAACTTGTCGACAAGGTGGGTTGGAAGTGAGGGCTCTAGGAAGGAATACGTCTCATGAAAACCAGGTGTCGCAGGAAAGTGTGGGTTCCCTATTTAGTGACAATCTCTGGGCCCATGATCTGATAGGGAAGCCAGGTTGATAGCGATGGAACGTAGGTAACGATAATAAGGAAGATGAAGAGCACACCAACAAAAGGAAGTGCCGCCCTTACAACCCGGTCCAAACTCATTCCTGTAATCCCAGAGGTGACGAAGAGGTTAAGACCAATGGGCGGAGTGATCATCCCAATTTCCATGTTAACTACCATGATGATTCCCAGATGAATAGGATCGATACCCAGGTGAATGGCGATCGGAAATACCACGGGAGCCACAATAAGCAAAAGCCCTGAAGGCTCCATAAACTGCCCACCAATCAGCAGCAATACATTGACTGCGATTAGAAAGGTAAACCAGTTAAAACCTGCACCTAACATCCACTCAGTGATCATCTGAGGGATACGCTCTGTCGTAAGAATATGGGCGAAGAGCAATGCATTAGCGATAATGAACATCAGCATAATGGTGGTCTTGGTTGCATCCAGAATCACCTGCCGAGTCTCATCGCCAATTACTGCCTTATGCAAACCCCTAAATATGAAACTTAAATTGCGGACGGCTACTGGGAGGCCAGCTATTGCGATCCTAACAATACGCATGGGAGAGGCACTACCTCCCCTCCAGAAAAAATAGGCAATCACAAGTGTAAGTGAAAGCCCAAGACCCCACGCGTACCGCGCTGACGCAGGAATCGTTTTATCGTCGCCCACCACAAAAAATGACAAGATAGAAAACACCAGAAAGAAGCTAAAGCCATAAACCCAGCCCTTAAACCCGAACTTTGCCTCCGTAGTGTCCGTATCACGAACCCATGGCTCGCCTTTTAACGGCCCCATATCCCTATAAATAAATAATGCAACGATGGCCGAATAAACAGCAGCTGCTGCTGCCGCTTCAGTGGGCGTAAATACCCCGCCGTATATACCCCCCATAATAATGACAATTAAAAAGAGGCCCCAAAAAGCATCTTTGGCACTATCAAAGAGTTCACTGTAACCCCGCCACGGCTCAGCAGGGAGTTTTTTTACACGGGCAACAATATAAATGGTGCCCATTAACATAAGCCCTGCAATAATTCCTGGAATTACTCCAGCCAAGAACATGCGGCCCACAGAAACGTCAACAGAAGCGGCATAAACGACCATTACGATCGATGGGGGAATGAGGATACCAAGCGTTCCGGAGTTGGCAATAACGCCAGAGGCAAACTCCTTGCTATAACCCACCTGACGCATCCCGGCAATAGCGATGGTCCCAATAGCCACTACGGTTGCCGGCGATGAACCTGATAGAGCAGCAAACATCATGCAGGCAAGAACAGAGGCCATCGCAAGGCCTCCACGAAAATGTCCAACTGTAGAAATTGCAAAGCGTATGAGCCGCTTGGCAACCCCACCCGTTGACATGAACGCACTCGCTAAAATGAAAAACGGAATGGCGAGAAGGGTGTAGTGCTGGCCAGTGCCAAAAAGAGAAATGGCAACCGATGACAAAGAATCAGTAGTAAAAAATGTAACAAATAGGATTGAAGAAAGACCAAGTGAAAGCCCAACAGGTACACCCAAAAACAGAAGACTGAGCACGAGGCCAAATAAAAATAAAGGTTCCACCGCGTCAGTCCTCGTTAATCTTTCAAATTGGCGAGTGCGTCTCTGTGCTCATCAACGAGATCTTCGGCTTCGTGACTAGCGATAACGGTGCGCCTCTGTCCGCGGTAAATTTGTATCATGGCCTGAAGAGAACGAAATGAAATTAGAGCGAGGCTGATAGGAAGCACAGTCAAAACAATCCAACGCTGGACCCTGTCTTTTACGCCGAACCACTCCTGTATGAAGTCCGGCCATCGTAGCTCTTCTGAGCCAACGTTAATACGATACATCTTTGACCAGTAATCGATCGCTCCAGACCGGGTCTCGACGCCGAGGAGTTGGAGCCAGCTTGCATCGAGAAGAAGAAGCCCATAGAGAAGGCCAGAAGTCGCCCCTAGGATACTCACCCACCGGAAGAGACCTGAAGGCATCTTGTTTAGAAAAACGTCCACACCCAGGTGTGTGCCATTTTTGATGCCGTAGCTCATCCCCAAAAGGATAAGCCAACTAAAGCAAGAAGTTGTAAATTCAAGAGCTGCAGCCCAGCCCGTGTTAAACATATAACGGGCAATAACTTGGCCAAACGAAACGATGGTGATAAGGACCATCAGGCCGACAAGGATGTTCTCCTCTAAGCGGTTGACTACGTGAGGGTAGGAATGATCCCAGGCCCAGAGGGCTGCGATCATTCCTAAAAGTAACAAATGAGGCCAGTATCCCATCACAATATTCGAAAGGGGATATAGACCAAACTCTATTAATTACTATGACTTCGCGGCAGCCTGAATAATATCTTTGCCAATCTCGTCTTCAAACTGTTTCCAGACGGGCTTCATGGCATCAACCCAGGCCTTTCTCTGTGTCGCATTGAGCGTACGAATCTTGCCACCAGCCTTTAGAATATTCTCACGATTGGCCGCCTCTGCTGCCTTCACACTATTATTGGCCTCCTGAGTCACCTCATCGGCAATCTTAAGAAACTTTTGACGCACGTCAGGCTTTAGGCTGTCCAAAAAATCTTTAGAAGTCATAAAAAGGTAGGCAAGCATCTGATGGTTTGTTTCAGTTGTACCGTCTTGCACCTCAAAAAACTTTTTGGTGTAAATGTTGGACCAAGTGTTTTCTTGGCCATCGACAACCTTTGTCTGTAATGCACCATAAACCTCAGCAAACGCCATCGGCTGAGGTGAGGCGCCCATTGCGGCGATCATCGCCTTAGCGACGTCAGACGTCTGGACCCGAAACTTTAAGCCCTTGGCATCTGAAGGCACCAATAAAGGCTTGTTTGCGGAGAAGTACTTCATTCCACTCATCCAGTAACCGAGCCCCACAAACCCAACCTTATCCATGGAGTTAAGAAGATCCTTACCAACTTTACTATTGGTAAACCTCATACCGGCGTCCATGTCTTTGAAAATAAATGGCAGGTCAAACACACCAAGTTTTTTCGTATACGAACCAAACTTTGAAAGAGAAGGGGCCAGCAACTGAACATCGCCTAAAAGCAGCGCCTCAAGCTCCTTTGAGTCACCAAACAACGTGCTGTTCGGATAGACCTCTACGCACATGATCCCGTTTAATTCTTTGTTGACCCGTGCAGCAAAATTATTCGAAGCCACGACCTTGGGGTGTGTCGTACCACCGGTTACGTGAGACAGTTTAACGACGCGCTCACCCTTATCACAGTCATTTGCAATGGCTGTATGGGCAAACACTGTCATTGCAATGGCACTAACAATTGGAAATATCTTCTTCATTAGAACGTTACTCCTAGTAATTAAGTCAATACAAACAACGAGGGCATTTTGAACCCCATAAGTTCTAGCGTCTTTGTAGCAGTTTCTAGACTAAACGGCGAATCGTTAACACCAGTCTCCCTACAAAAATAGGCGAAACTACGGGTTATCCCTATTTTTAGGGGCGCTATACCTTCGGATTAGTGCGGGATTATGACTTGGTATCAAACCCACCAAGCAACTTAAGAAAAGCTGGCGTACGGGGAGGAGGTCTTCGATCGCCAGCAAGAGGTTTACCATCGGTCTTAGGGCGGCCAAGGGGCATATCGCCTGTTTCACTATTGACTGTACGCCGAGCAGGATTGGAGTTGGCCGTTGAGTTGCCGTCAGTTTCTGGTGATGCCACCCTACCTAAAAACGCGGGAGAGCTTGGCAGGCCGCCCACACCACGGCTGCGCTGAGCCATGTGTCGAGTTAACAGGGTGTTATGGTTATCCAGGGCGCGTCGGCCTTCCATGGTGCTAGGCAGATCTTTGTAGTTCGACATATGAATATGGGCCGCCTGCAAGATGGCCTCGGCAAACTGCCTAAAATTATGCCCAACTGGGCCTGACTTGGAAATAAGAAAGTCTTTGCGGAACAGGGCGCGAATGTTTGGGTCGTCGTAGACCGGCGGGGACAAGACAAACCGAACCGGGAAGTTTTTCCCGTTAAAAGCATGATCAAGCAATTGATCTTGTCGGACGCGTGAGGGGCAGACCACAAGCGTCGGAGGCACGGTTCGCAGCGACTCAAAAACCCAGCGATTCTTCTCGACAAAGTCCATTGAGGCTTGAACCTCGATCTCGCTGATGCCGGAGGGCACTAGAACCAGGTCAAACCCCAAGAGAAACTCGGAGTCCATACTGATGGTCCAGGTGAGATCGACAATCACCACATCGTAATGCTCGGTGGCTCGACGTAAATGAGCGCGGGCAGAAAGAAGCCACCGACGTGCGCCCACCTCTTCGACAGGCTGGTGAATGACATCGACCCCGACAGGGCGGGCATCGCGAATCCAGGTGCTTGAGGAGCCGTGGGGATCAAGGTCAAGAACGGCTGTTGACCGACCTGCCTCGGCGCGGAACCAGGCCGCAAGGTTTGCTGAGATGGTGCTCTTACCTACGCCGCCCTTTTGGCTTACAACAATAATTTTAAGTGCTGACATACGCTGCCTACGCTTCCTTAAAAATTAACTTTAAACTGGCAAGATATCCAAAACAACCCAGCAGATAAACCCACATAAAAAAGCTACATCACTGAAAGTTACCTAGAATAACTTCACAGATCACTTTAACTATTTGGTGCAAATCGATAATATCAGGCTTTAGACAATAAAAGTCAGAAAATTAAGTGTCCGATCCAGAGCCCATCCACCCTGTTTACCCCAGTCCTACTGGCCTCATGCTCGTTGAAAGCCGTTTCCGTCGCCACTGGCGTTTGGGTGCGAATCGCCTACACGGTTTGCTGGTAGTAACTTTGCTTGCAGTACCCTGTGCTTTCCTAGTCAATCAGGCGTTGGCAACCTCGGTCTCTTTACAGCCCTCAAGCACCTCTGCGGTCGAGCCAGACGATCTGTCCATCATGCTCATGGCTCGCGAAGGGCAGCTTGAACGCGTGGCCGAGCAGCTCAGCACGGAATTTCAGCGTGATCGCTCAAACCTGTCCCTGGCCAACAAACTGGCTGTGATCTACGCAGCCCTTGGTCGCATTGAAGAGTCTCGCGAAACCCTTGAAACAGCACTTGCCGCGAACGCGGTCTCGGGAAAGACTTTTGAAAACTTAAAAGTACTAGCTGGTATTCAATTCGCACGATCATATGCCCAAGCCCTTGGGCAGCCCGCACCTGCAAACCCTCAAGGCCTTGAGACACTCGACGGCGACGGCCTTCAGGTTGGAGCATTGAAGCTTCAACTCGCCGCCTATGAACAAGCAAAAGCAAAGGCTGAGGCCGAACGTCTTGCCGCGGAAAAACTGGCTGCTCATCAGCGGGTCGCCGAGAAACTAGCAGCCGAGCGAGCCTTACGGGCCAAAGAAGATACGTCAGCACGAGCGGTTGAAAAGATGCTTACGCAATGGGCAAAGGCCTGGTCCTCTTTGGACTTTGAACATTATGCAAGCTTTTATGACACCAGCTTTTCCAACGACCGCTTTAAGACCAGAGCCGATTGGCTTGCATTCAGAAAACCTCGTGTTGTTGGGAAGTCTTCGATCCGCGTTGAATTGTCAGATATTGACGTGCAAGTCATGAAGCCAAAACAAGGGCTCGTAAGGGCTAGGGCTCGTTTTTCTCAGCGTTACGAATCCGGTAGGCTTCGACTTAATGCACGTAAAGAAATGACTCTAGTGTATCGCGGTAACCAGTGGTTTATTCAATCGGAAGGTAATTAAAAGTCGTCGTATGGTTATAGGGTTGGTTTGATAAGTATGTTGAAATTTCGTCCCGTTCATTCACAATTCATGGCGTCGTATCTTGCCCTGGCCTTGGCTTTCAGTAGTGGGATAGCTCGTGCTGCGCTCAATCCCACCGATGCCCTGTTGCAGCAAGCCATTGAAAAGACCCTGTCTCTTCATGGCGACGAGGCCTTGCCAACTGCGCGAGCCGTGCGCAACATCGAGCCAAGGTCGCGTCTTGCGCATTGGCTTGAGGCACAAAACGTTCTCGCCACCTCGGGCCTGGCAACACAAGTTAAGAAAACAGACCTCGACCTTGTTCGAGAGTCCGAGGCACGTCTTCACCGCGTGCCCGAGGGTCATCTTCCCTCCAACATCATTGCTCTGGCTGAGAACCTAAACATTGGGCGTTACCTCTTGTTGTCCGACCTCTCCATTTCAAGAATTTACATCTTCGACCGTGCCCAGAAAAAACCCACGCTCGTTCGCGAGATTTATTCCTCAATTGGGCTTGCGGGAGCGATCAAACAGCGTGAGGGCGACCGAAAGACCCCCATTGGGGTTTACCGCCTCATGAAAGAAATTCGCAATCCCCGGCCCGATGGGTTTTTAGGTGATCTTGCCATTACCCTTGATTATCCCAACGCCGAAGACCGGCGCGCCCAGCGAACGGGCAGTGGTATATGGATTCACGGCGTTCCCCAAGAGGTCCATGTCAGGCCCCCACGATCATCGGATGGTTGTCTTGCCGTTGCAAATGCCGACATGGAAATGATTCGAGACTATGTAGAGTTTGGCAAGACGCACATTGTTATTGCTCCAAGCATCCAGTGGTTAAGCCCAGCCGACTGGCAGGCTCACCAAAAAGAGCGTCTTGCTCGCATGGGTATGACCGAGCAGTCCGTTCAATTAACGAATCAAGCCGTGTTTTTCGTCTCCGACTCGCGACCCATCGTGGCCATCCAGCGCAACCCTCAGGGCCTTCGCCGCCTTTATTGGGCGCAGCGTCAGGCCTCTGCGCCTGTGCTGGTTGAGGATCTTTAATACCGAGTCCTTATGGCTACCGACTCCAAACGCCCTGGAAGCCGTCTAGCAATTGCCGTCATTGTGTTGCTTGCGGTCTCAGCAGCAGTTATTGCCATGTGGCGGGTAAGCACAACCTCCACGGTGCAAGAGGCGCCGTACTTCCCTCCTGGGCACATTCAAATTGCAAGCAACCAAAAGCCAGTAGGTCCTGTCGAGGAAAGAAGCGTCTCCGCGCCCCCATCCGCAGAGGGTCCTGTAGCCTCGCAACAGCCCGCCGAGCCCGATAAAGGTACGCAGCAAACCGAGGTCTCTGCCGTGACGGCGACTCCCCCGTCGCCAAGCTCGCCAATGGTTACCACGACTACTGAGCCCGCTACGCGGAAGGAATCGGTGGCAGCAGTGGTTGCGCCGACCATGTCTCAAGCGCCTAGCGTGAAGAAGGAGCCCCCGGGGCTTGAACCAAGCTTTTCGGATGTTCGCGAGAGCGTCGAGCAATGGCGTCAAAGCTGGGAGTCGCGACAGACGGCATCCTATGTGGAGTTTTATCACCCAAGTTTCCCGGGGCTGACGGGCTTCGTACGCCAAAAGAACAGCGTCATGAGGCGCGCCAAATTTATTGAAGTGAGGGTATCGAAATTAAAATTAAGCCTCGAACCCGGCTTCACCAAGGCGCAGTTCAAGCAGCACTACAAATCGAATACCTACGAAAGCTTTGATATCAAAACCCAACATTGGGTCATGACGAATTCCGGCCCCCGCATTATTCAGGAGTCGATCCGGAGTCTGCGTCAGTAAAGTTTGAGGTGGGCAAGGCAAAAAGTCGAACGACGATTGCGAAGACGCCAAAACCAAGAAGGGCTCCCGCAAAATCACCTTCCAGCATCTGCCAGAAAGTCGTCATTGTGACGGGCTGAGCCAGTAGGTGTGGGTAAATATCCCAAAAAACATGGTGAAGCAGCGAGTTAAAAATGGATGCAAACAAAGCAAGTAGAAAAAAGAGCCCGAGCGTAATCGCCAAGGGCCTTCCCGCCAGAGCAAAGCGAAGGAGAAATAAGGCCAGACAAGGTGCCAATGCCGTGAAAAATGCCTGAGTCGTATTGGCCATGGTGGGTAGGTCTTGTATAAGACCCAGTGACAGCGCTCCTAAAAACAGACCGAGCGCGCCTGCCGCTCCTGCCACCAAAATAGCAGCAACACGAACGAACGCTGGCAGAAAAACCATGGAGATCTTCTCATCTATGACCGAGAAGACTGGATCAAAAAGTCGGTTGATCTGAAAAACCAGAACATAGAGCGCAGCAAAAGCAAACGCCCAGAGAACACCCCTTGAGGGCCATCCAAGCCCCCAACGGGCTGCCAACCCTAATGGGCCTGCTTGTTCGCCCATTCGGAAACGCGCCGACTTAAAACACCAAACGTTTTGGTGGCCTTCGAAGTGGGGGCGACAATACGACGACGAGAGTCGCTTGGATCGACCTCAAAGTTAAGAAAGCCCGTTCGATCCAATACAGCCAGACATTTGTGAATGGTTGCGGGTGAAGCTACTCGAGAGTCAAGCACAATGGCTTGAACAAATAAGGGATCTCTGGGGTCGTAGCGACGCATAACCCATTCAAGAACCCTCTGAGAGCGATCATCGAGTTGTCCGAAGTCCGTCTCTTTTGCCACAAGGTCAATAAGGAGGCGAAGATTTAACCAGGAGTCCATAGTTTCTTCTTCATGAAGGTAGAAAGCCCAGACATGAAACCATATCTAGGCTTTGGAGTTGCAGGAAACAGTCGCTAGGAATTACTACGAAATGCCCTAACCTCTTGGCTCCTTACGTTTAATTAACGCTTCTTGTTAACCGCGTCTTTGAAGGCCTTGCCCGCTGTGAACTTGACAGTCTTTGCAGCAGCAATTTTGATGGTCTCACCTGTGCGGGGGTTACGTCCGGTGCGCGCTGCGCGCTTGCCGGAACCAAACGTTCCGAAGCCAACCAGTTGCACCGAGTCTCCTTTAGAGACGGCTTTGATAATAGTGGCAACCATAGCGCCGACAACTTCGTCTGATTTTGACTTGGATAGGTCGGTGGCGTTGGCAATGACTTCAACGAGATCTGCTTTATTCATAGTCCCTCTTTTGCGTAAGAAATATATAAGAGTTGTGTGGAATTTGCAGTGTACCAATGGTTGAGGTCATTTTCACAACCCCGGGGCTTCCCTTAGATAAAAAATTTACGATTGCGCTGTTTAATACACCATCTGCGTACAAAATGCGTACAAAAAACACGGCAAAGTCAACAATCCATAACAATAAACAGGCCAATTCCAACAAAACCATCATGCCCAAGCTCGGTGAAACTCCCCTAATTCGCCTTGTTCCCCCTGAATTAACGGTCAATGATGTCGAAAGAGAACAAACTTTCAGGGTAAGAAGTTACGTTCGACGCCAAGGAAAAATAACGGCAGGGCAACGTCGGGCGCTTCTTGAAGGGGCCCCTCTCTGGCTTATTCCGTTTAACGGCAATCCGCTGAACTTCTCTAGTCTTTATGGGAACAGCCATCCCGTGGTCCTTGAGATTGGGTTCGGAATGGGAGAAACCACGCAGATCATTGCCCAGCAAAAACCCAGCGTTAACTTTCTTGGCGTGGAGGTTTACACCGCAGGGGTGGGAAGTTTGTTGAATCGCATCAGCCAAGCGAAGCTCAGCAATATCCGAATCATTCAGCATGACGCGGTCGAGGTTCTGGATAAGGCCATTGAGCCATCGAGCCTAGACGGTGTGAACATTTTCTTTCCAGACCCCTGGCACAAAAAGAGACACCATAAGCGCAGGCTCATCCAGCCCGCCTTCATTGAATTGCTGGCTTCTCGGCTCAAGCCCGCCGGTGTCTTGCACTGCGCAACCGACTGGCAGCCCTATGCAGAACAAATGCTTGAGGTTCTTACAGCATGCCCCTTGCTTTGTAATACAAGCCATGGGTTTATCCTGCGGCCCGGCGATCGTCCCCTGACAAAGTTTGAGTCACGCGGACTGAAACTGGGGCACCAGGTGGCCGACCTGATTTTTAAGCGTCGCCCACCCAGTCCACCGAGCCAAACTGCCAGCTAAGCAATATCAGAAGGCCAAACCCAATTCGGTAATAGGCGAAGCCATTTAGGCTGTGGCTTGAAACAAACCGCAACAACCAGCGAACAACAAGCAAGGCCACAAGGAAGGAAGACAAGGTACCAATCAGGAAAAGTCCAAAATCTTCGACATGCAGCGCATCCCACTGACGGATAACGCTGTAGGAGGCGGCCGCAAAAAGCGTGGGCACCGCTAGAAAAAAGGAGAACTCGGTGGCCGCCTTTCGCGAGAAGCCGAAAAGCATGCCCCCAATAATGGTCGCGCCCGATCGGCTTGTCCCAGGAATAAGAGCAAAAGCCTGTGCCAGACCAATTTTCAGGGCATCCATTGGGTCCACCTCGTCCACCGTAACAATTCGAATGCTCTCGGGAGCTTTTGCCTGTGAGCGCTCCACCATCAAAATAATGACCCCTCCCAACACAAGCGAAAAGGCAACCCAGATGGGATTAAAAAGCAGCGCCTTAATCGCGCCACCGAATAAAAGCCCCAAGACCGCCGCGGGCAAGAAAGCAAGGAATAAATTAGGCAGAAAGCGTTCGGATGCGCTCAGTTGGGCGCGATGCTGAGCCGACCGAAAAAAACACCACCAGACGCCTGGCTGCAGCGCGGGGCCCAGGGCGGACGCAAAGCGTTGCCTGAAAAGCCAAAGAATTGAGGAGACCGCCCCAGTCTGAATGGCAATGTCAAAAACCTTCGCCCTCTCGTCATCAAATCCTAAAAGGGTGCCAACAATAATAAGATGTCCTGTGGATGAAATTGGAAGGAATTCGGTTAGTCCCTCGACAACACCTAAAACAAGGGCCTTGAACTCAATTGGAAGAGCTCGCAGGGTAAGCAGAATTTCATCCATAACTGCGCATAATAAGGGGTAGGAGAACTTAAAGATGCAGACACTTGACGTCGAACAGGCCCGCGCCAACATGATTGTCCAGCAGATTCGTCCCTGGGACGTTCTTGACGACGGTGTTCTCAAATGCCTGCAACGTCTACCTCGAGAGCAGTTTGTGCCCGAATATCTTCAGCACTTGGCCTTTGTGGATATGGAGTTGCCCATTGGGGAAGGCCAAGTCATGCTAGCTCCTAAGGTAGAGGCGCGAATGCTGCAAGAGCTTAGCCTTAAGGCTAATGACGAGGCGCTTGAAATTGGATCGGGCTCAGGCTACCTGGCTGGGCTTTTAAGTCTTCAGTGCAGAACCGTTACGTCAGTTGAAAAATACCCAAGTCTTGTTGAGCTTGCCCAATCCAATCTGCAGGCGGCCCAGCGACAAAATGTCACAGTGCTCGAGGGAAATGGCCTTTTAGAGGATCCACGATGGGCTCATCGCCAGTTCGATGTTATTGTGGTGTCGGGTGGACTCCCAGAGATTCCAAAGGTCTTTCTTAAGCTGTTGCGGCCCCGAGGTAGGCTCATTGCACTCATTGGCAAGGCCCCCATCATGCAGGCCGTCCTTGTTGAAGAAACTCGATTCTCAAAGCGACAATTTGGATTATTCGAAACCCTCACACAAGACCTTGAAGACATCCCACTCCGAGATCGCTTTGAGTTTTAAAAGAAATCAAATTTTTTCAATCACTATGCCCTTAAAAAAATATATCACCGAGCACAACGCCTCCGGAATCAGCGGTTCAGGCCTATTGGTCGCCTCAATAGTAGGTCTCTATGCCCTATCTGGAGCCCCTGCGCTCGCCCTTGGCCTCGGCGAGGCTGCACAGCTTGCTCTGCAGAATGATCCACAGTTCCTTGCGGCACAGAAGGCCTTAGTTGGTTCAAAAGAATTTGTTAGCCAAGCAAAGGCGGCAAGGTTGCCGTCAATTTCAGCCTCGGGGTCAACCGGGAAAACAGAAGCAAAAGATATGGACCGCACCAGCGCAAAAACTGAAATTAAACCCCGTAGCTACCGCTTGAATTTGTCGCAGTCAATATTGAACTTTGAGGTGAACGCCGGAATCAGGCAAGCTGAAGCGAATCTAAATGTCACTGAATCTGCCCTTGAGAATGCCCGCCAACAAACCCTCTTAAGGCTTGCTAGAGCTTACTTTGACATCCTCGCTGCTCAAGATAATCTCTCAACTGTGCGCTCTGAAAAGGCGGCTATTGCTGAACAACTCGAGCTAGCGAAGCGCAGCTTTGAGGTGGGTACCGCAACCATTACCGACCAACAAGAGGCCCAGGCAAGATTCGACCTCGTTCAGGCGCGTGAAATACAGGCGCAAAATACGCTAAAAATTCGCCGCAATGGTCTCTCCGTGCTTATTCGGCAGCCGGCTCCCGAAAGGCTTGATGGCGTTGGACAATCCATTGCCATTCCCTCCCCCGAACCAACAAACATGGAGGCCTGGATTCAGGAAGCCCTTCGAGCTAGCCCAAGCGTTCTCCAGGCAAAAGCTTCAGCAAGTGCAGCTCGCGAGGCAGTCGAGAGAGCCCGTGGGGCAAACCTCCCAAGCTTAGGTCTTCAGTTAAACCATGGTCGAAGCTGGGACGGGTCGGGCCCGAACACAGACATACGGACAGATTCCATAGGAGTGGAACTCACAGTACCTATCTGGCAGCCCGCATCCCGTGCTGCAACACGGGTGGCCCAGGCCGCCGCCGAAGAGGCTGGGCACCAGGCCGAGTTTGCCCAACTTTCTGCAGAACAAGCCGCACGCGCAGCTTTTCTTAACGTGACCGCAGGTCTTGCGAAAGTGGCGGCCCTTGAGGCTGCAGAGACGTCCAGTAAGCTGGCCTTGGCCTCGAATAAACTTGGGTACGAGGTTGGCGTGGGCACAAACATTGATGTGTTGAACGCCCAGCAACAGCTCTTTGCGGCTCAACGCGATCTCTTTCAGGCGCGTTACGACACCCTCTTGGCAAGCCTAGAACTTCAGGCGGCAACCGGTCAGCTTCAGCTTGCCAACCTCGCGGCCATGAGCGAACTTATTTCAAAATCGTCACAGGGCTCGAAACCATCGCCCTAAGGGTTTAAAAGGCCTTGAGGCATCAAAAACGTTACTTCATTAGTGCATCAATAACTGTGAGGGTTTTAGCGGTAGCGCCCTGACGAGTTTCCACAAAGCGGCGGGCTGCCTGCCCAGAGGACCTTAGCTTGGGAAGGGATCGACCCAGCGCGTAGGCTTCGCGAACAAAGACATTGGCGGAATCGACCCGAAAGCCCGCGCCACACTCCAGCAGCTCTTGGGCAAGGCTTTCAAAATTGAACATATAAGGCCCGAAGAAAACAGGGCGCCCTTGGGCGCAGGCCTCGATAGGGTTTTGCCCGCCCAGAGGCAGAAGACTTCCGCCAATTAAACAGAGATCGCTTGCGGCCACAAAGGCCTGCATCTCACCAAGGCTGTCGCCAAGTAAAAGCTGCGTATCTTGGTCAAGGGTTTCGGGCAGCTGACTTCGTCGCGCACGTCGTAGAAGATAGCCTGCAGCAATTTTTTCAACGCGCTCAAACCTTTCAGGGTGCCGGGGTACCACCACAAGTAAAACACCTTGTGGGCCTTGCTCGGCAAAGGCCTGAAGAATAGCCTCTTCCTCATCATCGCGTGTGCTTACGGCAAGCCAGACCTGTCGATGCGACCAAGAACTTCGCCAACGCTCGCCGATGGCGATTTGGTGGTGATCAAGCTGCACATCGAACTTCAGGCTGCCTGCAGGAGACTCAACCCGCTTGGCCCCCGCAGCCTGAAATCGGTGAGCATCGGCCTGAGACTGAGGCACGATGGCAGCAAGGCCTGCTAAGGCTGCTCTTGAAAGCCATGTAAGCCGGCAAAAACGTCGGAAGGAACGCTCGGACATCCGTGCATTCACCAGCGCCACGGGAATACCAACGTCATGGCATGCAGCAAGCAGATTGGGCCAGAGCTCGGTTTCCATAAGAACCAGTGCCTGGGACTGGCATTGGCGCAGAAAACGTTGCACGGCCCACGGATTATCAAGGGGGCAGTAGGCCAAGACGACACGACTGCCCAGAAGGTCTTCAAAAAGCGTCTGAGCAGTCTGGCGGCCCGTAGGTGTTGTTTGGGTGAGCATGACGGTTGCATTGGGATGCCGTGCAAGCCAAGCCCGCACTAGGGGCGCTGCTGCTCGGGTCTCGCCAACAGACACCGCGTGCACCCAAAGCCTTGGACCCCGGCTGTCAGAGCGCCCCGCCTTGTCGGCAGAAGAGGGCCAAGCTGCCCTTGGAACGCTACCTAAAAAACGTTGTGACCATGCCTTGCGATAGGCAGGCTGGGCAAGGCTTCGATAAAGAAGTCGAAAAGCAATAAGGGGTAGTAGTCCGACAAAAAGCGCTGTGTACAGAGCGCGAGCAGACCTTTCAAACCAGCGTTCACGGCGCATTGAATGCGTCTTTCGGGAAGTCAAGACAACCAAGGGCCAACCTCAATCGCCCAAGGTACTTAAAAAGGTAGGCTTGCACCTGGCATCACAAGGCCAAAGGCATGACGAAACTCGGCCTGAATTCGCGCAAGAGCCTCAGCCGTGTCGGCCTCAAACCGCAAGACAACAACCGGGGTGGTGTTCGAGGCGCGGGCAAGGCCGAAGCCGTCGGCATATTCCACGCGAATACCGTCAATAAAAATCTTCTCAACGGCCGACTCAAAAACCCCCCGCTTGGCAAGCTTCTTAACCGTTTGGTGGTTCTCGCCTTCGGCGGTTCGTACCTGAAGTTCGGGCGTGCTGCTCGAGTTGGGAAGACTTTGAAGCACCTGCGCCGGATGCTCGGCGCGACTGGCTAGAATTTCCAGGAGTCGCGCCGCGGTGTAGAGCCCATCATCAAAGCCATACCAACGGTCGTTAAAAAAGCAATGGCCGCTCATTTCGCCCGCCAGAGGGGCACCGGTTTCTTTGAGCTTGGCTTTGATGAGGGAATGGCCCGTCTTCCACATAGTGGGCTTTCCGCCGTGCTGAGCAATAAACCGGCTTAAGAGCCGGCTGCACTTCACATCGAAAATAATTTCACTGCCTGGCTGCGCCTTCAGAACATCTTGGGCGTAAAGCATAAGTTGTCGATCAGGCCAAATAATTTCCCCATGTCGCGTCACGACCCCTAGGCGGTCTCCGTCCCCGTCAAAGGCCAGGCCTAAATCAAGGCCCTTCTCGGCAACTGTATGAATCAAGTCTTCCAGGTTGTGCGGGTCTGCCGGGTCGGGGTGATGATTCGGAAACTGCCCATCCACCTCACAAAAAAGCTCGGTGACCTCGCAACCAAGCCGCCTAATGAGCTCTGGCCCAAGCTCGCCTGCCACACCATTACCCGCATCCACAGCAACCCTTAGCGGCCTTGCCAGGCTGACATCCGAAAGAATGCGATCGAGGTAATCTTGACGACAGTCTTGGGTCTGGTCAGTCACCTTATGCTCGGCAGAGGGTCCTTGTGCTTGGCCTGCCTTAGCGTGCTGACTGGCATGGCGAGCCTGAAAGGCCTGGACGGCCTCAGCCGCCTGACCCGAGGCGATGCAGCGATAAAGATCCTGGATGGCCTCGCCCGAGAGGGTTGTGCCGCCCACCATCATTTTCAGGCCGTTGTAGTTCGGTGGGTTGTGGCTTCCAGTGATGGCAACGCCCGTGCCGGTCTGAAGCAAATGCGTTGCGAAGTAGACCACAGGCGTCGGCACCTGGCCAATTCGAATGACCGAAATGCCCGCAGAAAGAAGGCCCTCACAGAGAGCCTTTTCTAATGCGGGCCCCGACAGACGACCATCACGACCCACCACACAACGCTGCAGTCCCTTTTGATGAATAAGAAAACCCAGTGCCTGGCCAATGGCATAGACAACGGGTTCGGTGAGGGTCTGCTCAACAACACCTCGAATGTCATACGCCTTGAAGATAGAGGCAGGAAGATCGTTGGCAGAAAGAGCGTTGTAGGAAGTCATGGTGGGCTTTCGGATGCAAAGATAAGCATGAGAAGTCAAGCATTCGTTGTCTCAAGAATGCGCGAGATGCGGATCTATTTTACGATGGAGCACATGGCAACTTATGCAATTGGTGATGTCCAGGGATGCGCCGACAGTCTGGCAGCCTTGGTGCACCGACTTCCCTTCCGTCCCCAAAGGGACAGGCTATGGTTTGTGGGCGACCTGGTAAATCGTGGGCCGAAGTCCGCGGACGTACTCCGAATGATTCGCGTAGCGGGTCCCTCAGCCCAGATTGTGCTGGGCAACCACGATTTTCATTTGCTGGCCATGGCCTCGGGTGCTCGGCCTGTGCAGGCTTCGGACACCGTCTCGTCACTCTTACGCGAACCCGATGCCGAGGCACTTATAGACTGGCTTCGTCATCAACCACTTTGCCTCGCGAATGGGCCAACCCTTATGGTTCATGCTGGGCTGCTTCCCGAATGGAGCGCCCGGCAGGCCTTAACTCTGTCGGACGAGGTGTCGAAACGCCTGCGATCAAGGCAATGGAAGACTTTTTTGCACGACATTTATGGCAATAGCGAGGGGCGCTGGCGTGAAAGTCTTCGAGGCTCTGCGCGTCACAGAATGGTTGTGAATGTCATGACCCGTATGCGCTACCTGCAGCCTAATGGCCAGCTTGATTTCAAGTGCAAAGTGGGACCAAGCCTCGCTCCTGAAGAACTTACCCCATGGTTTGAACGGCGTCGCCGACGAGGGTCCAGCGAACGGATTGTCTTTGGTCATTGGTCAATGCTGGGCCTTATGCGTCGACCTGGCCTAATTGCCACAGACACCGGATGCGGCTGGGGAGGCTATCTTTCCGCAGTGCGACTTGAGGATGAAGCCATCTTTCAGCAGCCCACGATCGACAATCTTTCTTCAAGCCCCTCACGCACGGCGGCGTAAGCAATTTCGGCAAGCTTCTGGCGTGGCATACCTTGCGGCTCGATGGTTTGGTGAATAACTGCATCGGCCTGCAGGCCAGGCCGGCCCATAATCTGCACCATAGACCCCACAAGGCTCATGTCATCCACATACGCCACCTGGGTCATGGCCTGAACCACCGAGGCCCTTTCAAAAGCAGCGCCAGACGCTGAGAGGCGACTGTAAAACAAGGTCATGGGCACAACAACAAGGTCGGGCCGCTGCTCTGTAAGGCCAAAAAGACTGGTGCGAAACTTCAAAACACTCTCGCCTCGACTGGTGGTCCCTTCAGGAAAAAAAATAACCCGCTCACCAAGGTCTAGCCGCGCCATGGCGTCCTTCATAAGCGAACGAACGGCATGCCGATTGCCGCGCTCGACAAAGATGGTGCCCGAGGCCTGAACCAAAAGTCCTGCCAAGGGCCAGGAGCGAATCTCAGACTTGGCAATGAAGGTTGCAGGAAGCGCGGCATGAACCAAAAAAATATCCAGCCATGAGATGTGGTTGGCAACCACCAGGCAAGGCGCAGGCACCCCCGTCGAGCCTTGACCTGAGAGCGCCCTTAGGTTGGGGCCAAGCCTGACACCGAACAGCCAAAGTACTCCACGAGCAAAGAGGCGAATGGAAAGCTGCCGATAGGGGCTCGAGAGCCAGCGAAAAACCGTGAGCGTCCAAAAAAGTCCGGCTAGAGTCCAGATAAGAAAAGCAGGTAACCCAATGCCAAGCCGCAGGGCTTTTAAAACCATGCCCTAGACGTTCAATTGGAAAACGGGGCGGCCCTCAACAAAGGTGGCGCGTGTGCGACCCAAGAGTTCTCGGCCAATAAAAGGCGTGTTGCGACCTTGTGACTTGAGCGTGTCAATAGTGACAAGCCAGGGCTCCTCAGGGGCAACGACGCAGAGGTCGGCCTGACCCCCTTCTTGAATACGGCCCGCATTTCGCCCAAGAATACTAGCCGGCTTGGCTGTCACACGGGTCATGGCATCGCCCAATGGTATTTGCTGCTCACGGGCCCACTGCAGGGTAAGGGGTAGCAACAACTCAAGACCTGTCACACCTGGCTCGGCCTCGCCAAAGGGCAACTGCTTGGCGTCATCGTCCACGGGGGAATGATCGGAGCAGATGGCATCAATGGTGCCGTCCGCCAGAGCATCGCGCAGGGCCTGTCGGTCGCGCTGACCACGAAAGGGTGGGTCAACCCGCAAATTGGCGTCATAGTCGCCAATGTCAATGTCGGTAAGGTGTAAGTGGTGAACCGCAACATCGGCCGAGACGGGCAATCCCTCGGCCTTTGCTTGACGCAAGAGTTCGACACCGGCAGCCGACGAGAGGCGGCATAAATGCAGGCGTACGCCGGTAATACGACTAAGCTCGAACAGGGTATACAGCCGCAAAGTCTCGTTGGCTACAGGCACCCCTACCAGACCAAGGCGGCCCGCCATGGCCCCGCTGTGAGCCACGCCCGAGGCGCCAAGCCAGGGGTCCCGCGCATACATCCATACCGCCAGATTAAAACTGCTTGCGTACTGCATGGCGCGATACAACACCTGAGTGTCCATCAACGGTCGAACGGATTGAGAAAAACCAATGCAGCCCGCCTCGGTGAGCTCGGCCATTTCAGTCAGTTGCTCCCCCTTCAGCCCTACCGTTAAGGCACCCAAAGGATGCACGTGAACCAGACCAAGATTACGGGCACGGTGCTTGAGCATTTCGACAAGCCCAGGCTCATCAAGCGGTGGATCTGTGTCAGGGGGGCAGGCCAGTCGCGTGACCCCGCCTGCAGCCGCCGCCATCATCTCCGACTCGAGCGTGGCCTTGTATTCGAAGCCAGGCTCGCGCAGTCGCGCACTAAGGTCAACCAGGCCAGGAACCACTGTAAGGCCATCAAGCACTTGAACCTCATCGGCTTCAAAGCCGTCAAAACGTTCACCCGCGGGACGAATGGCAACAATGCTGCCATCGGCAAGATAAAGATCACCAGTACCGTCAAGGCCCGAGGCGGCATCAAGTAAATACCCGCCCTTCAGCAGTAAGCGTGGAACAGGCTGCGCTTTTGTCATACCAACTCTCCCGCCTTGTTTAGGGTATCCATTACGGCCATACGCACGGCAATGCCGAACGTTACCTGCGAAAGGATGACAGACTGCGCCCCATCGGCGACCGCCGAGTCAATTTCAACACCGCGATTCATTGGGCCCGGGTGCATCACAATAGCCTGGGGACTTGCATGCCGAAGCTTTGCCTCGGTCAGGCCGTAATGCTTGAAATATTCTTGAGGACTTGGCAGAAGCGCACCACGCATACGTTCATTTTGAAGTCGAAGCATCATGACAACGTCCACCCCTTCGAGCCCCTCTTCAAGCCTCGTAAAGGCATGCACGCCCATTTCTGCCAGACCCGAGGGCATCAAAGTCTTTGGCGCAATCACGCGTATCTCGGGGGCGCCAAGAGTTGTGAGCGCATGAATCGCCGAGCGAGCCACCCGCGAATGCAACACGTCGCCCACAATGGCAACGCGTAACTGATGGAAGTCCCCTTTGTAGTGGCGAATGGTGAACATATCGAGCAGCGCCTGCGTAGGGTGCGCGTGCCGTCCATCGCCTGCATTCATGATGTGAATTTGGGGGGCCACCTGATTAATGTGTCGTGCAATTAAATAAGGCGCACCACTCTGGCTATGCCGCACCACAAACATATCGGCCTGCATCGCAGCAAGGTTGTCGATGGTGTCAAGCAAAGACTCGCCCTTCGACGTACTCGATGCATTCACATTCAAATTAACAATGTCGGCTGAAAGTCTGCGGGCTGCAATTTCAAACGTCGTGCGCGTTCGCGTGGAGTTCTCAAAGAAAATGTTGAAGAGGGTCTTGCCGGAAAGGACGGGCGCATTCACAACCTCAAACCCACCCAGTCCATCAGAGCGCAGAAAGTCCTTCGCGCGATCGATAATGGCCAACAAGATGGCTTTCGGAATACCCTCGATGGAAAGCAGGTGGGTGAGCTGTCCTTTGGAATTAAGCTGAATCGATCGGGCCATAAAAATAACTTTGCAGAAGAATTGCGGCCGCCTCGGCGTCTTTACCTGTATCACCCATGGCGCCCGGCGCTAGCGCAGAAGTGTAACGCTCATCGAGCATGGTCACGGGCAAACCAAACCGACCCTCAAGCTGCCGGGCGAATTGCTTGCAACGCGGGGCGAAGGGATGGTCCTGACCATCGGACATGACGGGCAGGCCCACCAATAGTTGCTCGGGTTGCCACTCTGAAATAAGGCTTGCGATTCGTTCAAAACGCGTTGACACAGGGTTGGCTGCAACAACACAGAGGGGGCGGGCACCCCCCGTAAGCTGGTTACCAATGGCGAGGCCAATGCGCTGCTCCCCAAAATCGAAAGCAAGCCAGACAGCATGGTCTGAAGGCTTGCGGAGGGGTTCAGGCGTGCCCAACGGCTCCAGAGAGGTTAAGGGGGTCCACGCCAAGCATTCGGAAGGCTGCACCCAGCCGATCTTCAGCTGGCGTGTCGAAGAGCAGCTCTGTTTGTGACATGGGCACGGTGAGCCAGGCGTTAGCCGCCAACTCAGCATCAAGCTGGCCAGCCGCCCAGCCCGAATAGCCCAAGGAAACGAGGAATCGCTCAGGACCCCGTCCATGGGCTGCAGCTTCAAGAATATCTCGCGAGGATGTAAGGCCAAGGCCCGTATTAATGGGCAGGGTGGATGACCATTTGCCAAGGGGCTCGTGAAGTACAAACCCACGGTCGGTTTGAACGGGTCCCCCGACAAAGACCGGCATTTCGGCGAGTTCGGAGCCGGAAAGGCTAAGGTCGATTCGGGAAAAGAGGCTGCCCAGGTTCATGTCGGCTGGCCGATTCACCACGACACCCATGGCTCCCCTGACGGTATGCTCGGCAACATAAATAACCGAGCCCCCAAAATGAGGGTCTGTGAGCGATGGCATTGCCACAAGCAACTGCCCTGCGACACTTGGGAACTCAGCCGAAGACTCTGTCATGTCAGAGTCACTTTCTGAGGGCGAGGGCGAAGGCGAGTGAAGTTCATCAATCCAACGTTGAGCCATTCGTGACATTCTAACCCTCTATTTCGAATGAAAGGTAATGACTCATGCCAGGGCAGACCAAACCATTAGAGGCTGAAGGGGGCTTACAAGGAGCAGCGCCACAAGTGGTCTGGCTTCGAAGAGACCTTCGTCTCATCGACCATGCCGTCATTAATGCCGCTTTAATCAAACCCAATCCCTTAGTGTTGGTCTTCGTATTCGATACCACCATTCTGGAGCCCCTTCGGGCCGAGCACGGCAAGGGCCAAGTCATCGATCGTCGGCTTGGTTTTATTCATGCAAGCCTGCAGGCTATCGACAATGCCCTTCGGGCCATGGGCACTCGCCTTATCTGCGGCTACGGGCCCGCAGGCAAACGAATCCCTCAAATTACTCAGGCCCTTGGCGCCTGCAGCGTGCTCTGTGCTCACGATTTCGAGCCCTCTGCCATTGCCCGCGACCAGAACGTGGCTCAAAGCCTCAAAACGCTTGGAGTGGATTTTTTACAGCTTAAAGACCAGACCTTTTTTCAAGGGACTGAGTTGTTAACGGGTGCCGGTCGCCCGTTCTCTGTGTTTACGCCTTATAAAAAGGCCTGGCTAAAAGCCTTTGAACCCTCGATGGCTAAAGACCAAACAAGGCTTGAGCTGCCTGAGAGCGTCCTGCCCACAGCAAGGCTCGAGGCCGCGAGCCTAAAAGACCATACGCCGCGTCAAGAGGGACGAAGGCCCGCAGACTGGGGCATTGGGCTGCCCTCGCTTTCTGCCATGGGCTTTTCAGAAGAGAGCCTAAAGGCTTCTGCGCTTGAGCCGGGTACGCAAGGCGCTCAAGCGCTCCTGAAGGACTTTGAGGCGCGTGCCCATCATTACAAGGAGGCGCGCGACTTCCCGGCAATAAAGGGCCCGTCTTATCTTTCTATCCATCTGCGCTTTGGCACCCTTAGCGTGCGAGAGTGCGTTCGCAAGGCTATTGAACTCGGTGCTGAGCTCTCGCCCGCCTCCGATGGCTCTGGCAGTGCAGGGGCGAGCACCTGGCTCTCAGAATTAATTTGGCGAGAGTTTTACATGCAGATTCTTGCCAACTTCCCCCACGTCGTGAACGCAAGCTTTAAGCCCGCCTACGATCAGCTTGCTTGGCATGAAGGCGCCCAGGCGGACGACGACTTTGCCGCCTGGTGTGAGGGCCGCACAGGCTATCCGATTGTGGATGCCGGCATGCGACAACTGAATCAGACCGGCTATATGCATAACCGGCTGCGCATGATTGTGGCCAGCTTCCTAACCAAAGACCTTGGAATTCATTGGCTACGTGGCGAGCGTTACTTCGCCCTGAAGCTCAATGACTACGACTTATCGGCGAACAATGGGGGATGGCAATGGTCGGCCTCGACGGGCTGCGACGCCCAGCCCTACTTCCGAATTTTCAATCCTATCAGCCAAAGCGAAAAGTTCGACCCCAAGGGCCAGTTCATTGCGCGCTATGTGCCAGAACTTGCGAATTTGTCGGAGAAGCAGCGGCATGCGCCATGGCTTTTAGGAGGCCTTGAGCTTGAACAGGCGGGGATTCGGCTAGGAAGGGATTATCCGGCGCCCTTGGTGGATCACGACCAGGCTCGCAAGGCCACACTGACTCGCTTTGCGGTACTCAAGCAAACGGCAGGCTAGACGCTAGACCTCAATCATCTCGAAGTCAGACTTCTGGGCGCCGCACTCGGGGCAGGTCCAGGTAATAGGCACGTCTTCCCAGGCTGTTCCGGGAGCAATACCCTCTTCGGGAAGGCCAGCCGCCTCGTCATAGATCCAGCCGCAAATTAAACACATGTAAGTCTTCATACGTTGCACAGGCAAATAGACAAAAGGGCCATTTCACAATGGGCTGCCTCGTAAAGTATGTTGTTCATAAGTCTCACGGAACGGCATGGCCCCTAAAATGGTGGTCAGTACGCATTCTAAACTTTTGTAGGAATCTTTCTGTCATGCCTCACCAAATCATCGACCGCAGTCAAAAACTTTTTGATCACGCTCAAAAATTCATTCCCGGGGGTGTGAATTCCCCGGTGCGTGCCTTTCGTTCCGTAGGGGGTACGCCACGGTTCTTCACAAAGGCCAAAGGCGCTTACCTATGGGATGCCGATGAAAATCGTTACGTGGACACCATCTGCTCTTGGGGTCCCGCCATTGTGGGGCACGCCCGCAAAGAGGTAATTGAGGCAGTCAAAAAGGCAGCCGAGGGCGGCCTGTCATTCGGGGCACCCACTGCCACCGAAGGTGAGTTGGCGGAGTGGGTTTCAAAACACTTACCGTGCATTGAAATGATGCGTCTGACCTCCAGTGGAACCGAAGCCACCATGTCCGCCATTCGTCTTGCCAGGGGGTTCACCGGGCGGTCCAAAATTCTTAAGTTCGAAGGCTGCTACCACGGGCATGTCGACAGCCTTTTGGTGAAAGCCGGCTCTGGGCTTTTGACCTTTGGAAACCCTACCTCCGCGGGAGTTCCCGAAAGCTTCGCCGCTGAAACTCTGGTGCTTAACTACAACGACATTGAGGCAGTGAAGGCCTGCTTTGCAGAGCACGGCGCTAACATTGCTGGGGTAATTGTGGAGCCCATTGCAGGTAACATGAATTTGGTTAGGCCAGTGCCTGGCTTTTTAGAAACCTTACGCGAGCAATGCACGGCCCATGGTGCTGTGCTTATTTTTGATGAAGTCATGACTGGCTTTCGTGTTGGCGCCCAGGGCGTTCAGGGGCTCACGGGTATCACGCCGGACCTTACTACTCTGGGTAAGGTCCTTGGCGGCGGAATGCCGATGGGCGCTTTTGGGGGGCGCGCAGAGATCATGCGCCAGGTTGCTCCACTCGGCCCGGTGTATCAGGCGGGTACGCTTTCTGGTAATCCCGTGGCCGTGGCTGCGGGAATTGCCACACTGAGGATTGTTTCCCAGCCCGGCTTCTTCGAAACCCTTGGCCAAATCACCGCCGATTGCATGCAGGGCCTTACACGGGCGGCCCGCGAGGCCGGCATTGAACGCTTTTGCGCCGACAGCGTCGGTGGGATGTTTGGTATTTACTTTACGTACGAATACCCGAAATCCCTTGAGGACGTGACCAACAGCAACCGCGAGGCCTTCAACCGATTCTTTCACGCCATGCTCGAACGTGGCGTCTACCTGGCCCCATCGGCCTATGAGGCAGGCTTTCTGTCGATTGAGCATCAGGGTGAGCCTATCGAGATCATTCTCGCGACTGCTCGCGAGGCTTTCAAGGACGTTGCCTCTGTGGCAAATGCCTAAGCGCCTTGGCGGGTCGTTTTGCGCCTTCGCCCACTGGGCCTTTGCATTTAGGCTCGCTGGTCGCCGCACTGGCAAGCTACCTGGATGCAAAGGCGCAGGCCATACCTTGGTTCCTTCGTATCGAGGACCTCGACCCACCCCGTGAACGGCCTGGCGCGGCGATTCAAATCAAACAGCAATGCCTGTCCCATGGTCTGGCCTGGGATCACTGGCCAGTTGAAAAAGGTGGACGCGAAGACGGAATTCTTTACCAAAGTGACCGTGCATTGGTAGAAGGGCCTTATGCCCAGGCGCTGCAAAAACTCATTCAAAATGGCGTAGCATTTCGCTGTCAATGCAGTCGATCGACCTTACAGCGCATCTTCGCCAACCCCAGTCTAGAAGCGCCCTCGAATTCGAAGCCCACCGCAGCGGCCGATGGTGACAAGCCCTACCCAGGGCTGTGTCGCAACAGAAAGCTTGCTAATGACAATGGAAGCGCCTGGCGATTTAAAAGCCCGGAGGGCAAAATCGCGGGCCAAGGCGAAGATGACTTTATTCTTCAACGGGCCGATGGTCTGTGGGCCTACCATTTAGCTGTTGTGGTGGATGACACTTGGCAGGGCATACGCCGGGTCGTCCGAGGCGAGGACCTTGCGACCATGCAACCCAAACACGGCTGGCTTCAAGACGCCCTTCATCTACCCAAGCCAAGCTACCAACATGTCCCCGTTGTGGTCAACGATGTTGGTCAGAAGCTATCGAAGCAGACACAGGCACCCGCCCTGAAAACAGATGAGGTAAGTGTAAAGCGCCAGCTTAGGCAGGCCGCCGACCATCTAAAAAAGACCATGCCGAGCTCATGGCTGGAGAGGGTTGGCCCATCGGCGAAAACCTTGGGCCTTCCCTGGGGCTAGCGCCTGGGCTACTCAAAGCTGCTCTAAAAAGCCTCTCTCGCCGCTTTCCACTCCCTCTCTACCCCCTAAGGCAGTGCAGACGTTTGAGCCGAAAGCCTTTAAGAGTCGGAAAACTTGGTGCTTGGCTTACCGCCTAGCAGTACCGACTTCGGATGGGCTGCGCGACGAACGCCCAAGAGTGCTGACACTTGCGTTGCCGCCGCTGGAGTTGTATCAGCCACCTGCGGCGCACCACCAGGGGCCAAGTTGGAATTAAGCGACGGCTGACTAGCCTGTTGCGTCTGAGACGATGAATCGTCGTAGGGCTCGTAAAAGATAGGGTCTGCTGGCATAGAGGGCTGCTTAGCCGTTGTCCCTGCGCGCCAGGACTGCGAGGACGAGGGGGACCACGCCCTTGAACCCCTATCACCAGATGACCGCAATGATCCGGAATACGCAGGCGGCATCAAAGTCAGGCGCTCACGACGAAGGCTCTTACCAATAAGTGCCTCAACGCCAATCACCTGGCGCTCCTCTGCAGCAACCATAAGTGATAAGGCAAGCCCTGAAGCCCCGGCTCGCCCAGTGCGCCCAATGCGATGAACATAATCTTCAGGAGAATGCGGCATATCAAAGTTGATGACTGCCGGAAGCTCGGCAATATCAAGTCCACGCGCGGCAACATCGGTTGCCACCAAAACAATCACTTCGTTGTTCTTAAAACGCTCGAGGGTAGCGAGCCGCTCGTTCTGCGACTTATCACCATGAATAGCATCAGCGGCAATGCCTTCTCGAATAAGCTCGCGAGCAAGACGACTTGCTCCAATTTTGGTGTTCGTAAAGACAATGACTTGCCCAAGCTTTTCTTCGCGCACCAAATGAATAACGGCCTGGCGCTTCAGTTCAGGGCTGTCGACACGGTAGAGTTTTTGGATAAGGTTTTCGGCAGTGGAGTTACGCCTCGCCACCTCGACGGTGACAGGCTTATCGTCAAGAAAAGTCTTAGCAAGTTTGCGAATCTCGGGCGAGAAAGTTGCCGAGAAAAGAAGACTTTGTCGTTTTGCAGGCAACAAGTTAACAATACGCTGCAGATCGGGCAAGAAACCCATGTCAAGCATGCGATCGGCTTCATCAAGAACAAGGATACTGACATGAGACAAGTTCAGGGTTTTCTGCTGCACATGATCAAGCAGTCGCCCCGGTGTCGCCACCAACAGCTCAACCCCCGACCGAAGCGCCTGGGTCTGGGGGTTCATGTCCATGCCACCGAACACAACAGCAGAACGCAAGGCGGTGTGTGTAGCGTATTGCTGAAGGTTCTGATAAATCTGGTCGGCAAGCTCGCGCGTGGGAGCTAGAACAAGACCTCGAACCGGGTGCCGAGCGGGCGATGCACTGGTGTTGGCATAGGCCATGAGCCTGTGCAGAATGGGCAAGGTGAAGGCGGCCGTCTTGCCCGTGCCGGTCTGGGCCGCGCCCATCACATCATGGCCTGCCATGATGTGAGGAATGGCTTGCTCCTGTATGGGGGTTGGGGATTCGTAGCCGGCCTCGGTAACGGCCTTCAGAATGGTTGGATCAAGGCCAAGCTCAGAGAAATGCATTCAGGCATTATCCACCATTATGTCGCCAGGACTGCGGGCCAGCTTTCCTCTTGTTTTTGTTCTTCTGTGGAGCACGGGATTCGTCGTCGCCCGCTACGGCATGCCCTATGCCGAGCCCATGACGTTTTTGTTGTTGCGGTTTCTTTTGGCGCTCGGCCTTTTATTACCCTTGATTCTTCTTATGCGCACACCTTGGCCTAAGCCTGGGCTTGCTCTGCGTATTGCACTGGCCGGAGCCCTATTGCAGGCAGGCTACTTGGGTGGTGTCTGGGCAGCCGTACGTGAAGGCATGACGGCTGGGCTTGTGGCTCTCATTGTAGGCCTGCAGCCTATTATTACCGCCTGCCTAAGCAGCCTTTTGAACGAACGACTGCGGCCCTACCAATGGCTTGGGCTCGGGCTTGGGCTGCTGGGGGTTGCGCTTGTTGTCTGGGCCAAACTAAGTCTCACGGGGCTAAGCAGTTTAAGTCTTGCTCTGTCTGTCCTTGCGCTTGCAAGCATTACGGTGGGCACCCTGTATCAGAAGAAATTTTGCCCACAGTTCGACCTGCGCACGGGCACCGCCGTTCAATACCTGGCCGCCGCAGTGATTTGCTTACCCTGGGTCTTTGGTGTGGAGACACGTGAAATTACTTGGACCGTCGAACTTATTGGGGCACTGGCCTGGTCTGTCTTGGCGATTTCTTTAGGTGCCATTTTTTTACTTTTTGTTCTTATTCGAGAAGGCGCGGCCACCCAAGTCACGAGCCTTCTTTACCTAACACCTCCCACCACGGCCATCATGGCCTTCGTGTTGTTCAATGAGCCCATCACGCTTATGACCATCCTTGGCACCGCTTCAACCGCCGTGGGTGTGTGGTTAGTCATTCGACCTTCGAAGAAACGCGCTACGCTAATTAATCCAACCTCAACCGGAGAAAAATAATGATCAAACGCAACACACCACGCCTTGCCTTAGGCCTTGGCCTAGCCGCTTTAAGCCTTTCGGCCGCTCAGGCCCTTGAATTCAAAAAGCCCGAAGATGCCATTAAGTACCGGCAGTCCACCTTCGCTGTCATAGGCGCTCATTTCTCAAACGTCGGGGCTGTCGTAAAGGGCGAGAAAGCCTTTAATGCCCAAGATGTAGCCGCTGACATTGCCGTGGTTGCAAGCCTTGCATCCCTTCCCTGGCAGGCCTTTGGGTCTGGCACGGAAGGCGGTAAAGCCAAGCCCAAAATTTGGAATGAAGGCGACAAGGTCAAGGCGGGTATTGAAAAATTTCAAACCGCAGTGGTTGCATTGAATGACGCGGGCAAGTCAGGCAATCTTGATGCTATTAAAAAAGCGTTTGGCAACACTGCGCAAAGCTGCAAGGGCTGCCACGACAACTACCGCAAAAAGTAAAGGCGTCGCTAGGGCACTGACTTAAGGGCTACCGGTTACGAGCTGGTAGCCCATCAGTCCAAGAATAACCAGTACCACTAAAATCCATCCCAGTCGATCCACCCAGCGGCCAAGCCACTGTTCCATAGGTGCCCCACCCCACTTCATTAAAGCTGCCACTAAAAAGAATCGGCCTCCGCGGCCAACCACCGAGGCAACAACAAAAGGCAAAACGGCCATTGAGGCCGCGCCCGCAGCGATGGTAAAAACTTTGTAGGGAATAGGCGAAAAGCCAGCAAGCAAGACGGCCCAAACCCCATAGTTGGCAAACCACTGCCTTGCCAACTCATAGGCTGGGGCATAGCGTGACTCCGAGAGCCAAGGAAGAACCATGTCCATGGCCCAAAGACCCATGATATACCCCAAAAGACCACCCAACACCGAACTAACGGTTGTTACGAAGGCCAGCCAGTAGGCACGCTGAGGCTGAGCCAAACACATAGGGGCAAGCATGACATCGGGAGGGATTGGAAAGAACGAGGACTCAGCAAAACTAAGGGTGGCCAAGTATCGCGTTGCCTTGGGACGGCGAGACCAGCTCATGACGCGCTGATAGAGGATGGAAAAGAGTCTGCTCACGCCGTGCATCATACAATCGCGACATGTCAAAGCCGTCTCAGCAATTGCCCGAGCTTCGGTTTCAGTCGAAGCAAGAAGCCTTTCGTCGAGGTATGCGGCAAGCTATTGGAGCACCTGCAGGTGTTTTATTTGCCGGCTACATTGGTTTTGGTGCCTTATGCTACAGCCTGAATCTTTCAATATGGACAGCGGCCGGCTCTGCCTTCTTCGTCTACGCCCTGCCCGGGCAGATGGTGATGGCAGAAATGTTTGCCCTTGGTGCAACAACCTTACTGACCACCATGGCTGTCGGGCTGACTGCATCACGGTTTCTTCCCATGACGCTTTCGGTTCTACCGCAGTTCGACAACGAACACCGAGCCAAAAAAAGCCTCTATGCCATGGTGCATCTTCTAGCCATGACCAGCTGGGCAGTGGCCATGCGCGACCTTCCCAAAATGGAGCCGCAGTATCGTCAGACCTACTTCTGGGGCATTGGGCTTGTCTGCTGGGTCGTCTGTGTACCAGGATCAATCATTGGGTATCTCATTGCCGATCAGGTTCCCATGCCACTGACGGTGGCACTTGTGTTTCTAAACCCACTTTTCTTTATATTGAGCTTTACGGAAGTAAAGCCAACGGCCTACCGCCTGGCCATTTTGTTTGGAAGCCTGCTTGGCCCGCTGAGTCACAGCATCATGCCCGATTACAGCCTTCTTATTTCCGGGCTCGTGGGTGGCAGCCTTGCCTATTTTCTTCTTCACAAAAAACAAACGTCTTAACCCCAGGAACCATGAACTACGAGCTAAGCGTCTTACTAGGAACCATTTTTGCCACCTACCTTTGGAGAGGCCTTGGTGTTCTGCTCTCTGGTCGAATCAATGTGGAGACCGAGCTCTTCAAATGGGTGACCTGTGTCACCTATGCCATGGTGGCAGCCCTGGTTGTACGCATCATCATTCTTCCTGTTGGTCTTCTTGAAGAAGTGCCTTTGCTTGTTCGGCTTGTTGCCCTTATGACTTCTGTGTTTGTCATGATGCGACTGCCGCGGCCTTGGGGTGGCCTGCTTCCTGGACTGCTGGTAGGCTGTGTCGTGATTGCGCTGGGCTACAGCCTGAGTCAGGTTACGCAGGTCTAAAGCCACTTCTTTTCTTTTAAGGGCTCCAACACGATCAATGACAGAAATTCTTGCCCCTTTTATCACTGCATTACTGCTGGCCTACCTTCTTGAGCCTTTTGCCAGTTTAGTTACGGCCAAAGGTATCCCTCGCAGCCTTTCAAGTGTTGTTGCCATTGCCCTTGGAGTCCTGCTTGGTATCGGTCTTGTCTTGGTTGCTGTTCCCATCGTTGAAAACGAGCTCCACAGCCTTCGCGAACGCTTCCCCGATGCGGCTGCACGACTCTACGGGCTTATCTATCCGCACCTCGTTGAGGCGGGGCTTCCCGTCGATGACAGCCAGGCCCTGAAGACGAAGATTATTCAGTGGCTACAGGGTCAGTCTTCTGCCGTTTCGCAAACCGTCTTCGCAACCCTGCAGTCAGGCCTTGGCATGCTCATGGCACTTTTGGGCTGGCTTGTTCTTGTGCCGGTACTACTTTTTTTTCTTATTAAAGACTGGGCAACCATGTGGTCGAATGCTCTTGCCCTTGTTCCCAGCTCCAAGCGAAAGGAGATTCGTGAGACAAGCTTAGAGATTCACTTAACCCTTCAAAGTTATTTGCGTGGGCAGGGCATGCTTATTTTGGCCATGGCCTGCTTCTACTGCCTGGGGCTTTTGATCACTGGTCTTTCAAGTTGGTTCTCAATTGGGCTGCTATCGGGGCTTTTGGTTTTCGTACCTTATTTAGGGTTTTCCTTTTCGTTAGTTCTTGCCATGGTCTCCGGAATACTTGAGCTTGGGCTTATGCACGGGCTTATTGCCATCGGCATGGTCTACAGTCTTGGGCAGTTTCTTGAAAGCTTTGTTCTTACACCCAAGCTTGTAGGCGAACAAATTGGCCTAAACCCCTTGGCTGTCATTCTCGCCTTGATGATCTTCGGAGGCCTGCTTGGGCTTATTGGTGTCTTGCTTGCCTTACCCCTTGCCGCCTGCGTTGTTGTACTTGGCCGCAGGCTTATTAAAAAACTGCACGATGAAGACGCTAACGCATCATCAAAAGATTAAAAGAAGAACCAAACAATTACGGCGGTGAGAGTGAGTAGAACAAAGAGTTGAGCGCGATAGTCCTGAAGGAGGCCATGGGACTTCGTCATGGGCAACATAGCCCTTGACCAAAGCACGACGTTCTCAGAGGCAGCTTTTTCTGGCCCCGCGACTCTTGCCACAACAAGCTGCACCAATAGACACAGCGCCGTGGTAAGGCCGGCTGTCTCTAGAAAGTGAAGGTTCCATAAGTTGTACTGGGTCGCCACAACAAACCCAAGTCCTAGCCCATGCCCCACAACAAGGCACCACCAGGCCGAACTTATGTTTGCTCGCTTCCATCCCAGGCCAAGAAAATAGACCACCACAAACGGGGGTACCGCAACAGCAAACATCTGTTGAAGGTAGGCAAAGAGCCCTGGAAAGCCCTGAATAGCGGGAGCCCAGGCAATGGCAATAATCATAAAAACAAGGGTAATAAGTCGAGCCCGGGGCAAGCCCGCATGTCCCGGATATGCGCTGGGCCGATTAGCTTGGTTAGCGCGTGCGGCGTTTGCGACCTGAATGGACTCCGAACCCCCGCTTGCCCCTTGATTCGGTACAGGACTCATAAAGTCGTAGTGCACAAGTGCGGCGGCCGCGTTAATGGTGCTGTCGATAGTCGACATAATGGCAGCAAGCAATGCGGCAAGAACGAGGCCACGAAGCCCAGTCGGCAAGAGTTCCCTAACCAGAGTTGGAAAGACCTGATCGCCCGAGCTTAGTGACGGGTAAAGGCTTAGTGCCATAGCGCCAGGAAGCACCATAATGAATAGAGGCAAAAGTTTAAGCGCAGCCGCCAGAATGGCTCCCCAACGGGCGTGGTCTTCTGACTTGGCCGCGAAGAAGCGCTGGCTGATGTAATGGTTCATGCTCCAGTAATAAAGCCCCAAGATCGGCACTCCCACCAGAAGTCCTGTCCACGGCATTGAGGGATCAGTTGAAGGTCGTACCAAAGAAAGATGACCATCGGGCAGATTCTTCGTCGCAGCGGCCCACGAGAAATCAAACTGTTTGAAAACCATCCACGCAATGACGCTGCTGCCTACAATCAGAATGATGGCCTGCAGCGCGTCTGTGATCATGACCGCACGCAGCCCACCCACCAAGGTGTAAAAGCCCGCAAACAGCCCCAAACCAACCACGACGGGCCACAAGGGCAGCCCGGGAATCAGCACTTGAAGAACGAGCGCACCCGCGAAGAGAGAGCCTGCGGTGTCAACGAGCACACTAAGCCCAATCATCCAGACCGATACATAGCGGCGTATCCCAAGGCTGTATCGAAGTCCTAAGAACTCGGGCACGGTACGACAGCGATTGCGAAGGTAAACAGGAATAAGGAACATAGCTGCGAACACCATAACCACTGCGGCCATCCATTCGTAATTCGCCACAGCAATTCCCGAGGTGTAAGCCGCACCCGTCAGACCAATAAGCGTGGTCGATGAAATATTCGATGCGAATAAAGAAAGGCCAATGACACCAAAACCCAAGCCACGGCCCGCAAGGAAAAGGTCCTCTAGGGTTTTAACCCGTCTGGAGCTTGCCCAGGCGACCCCGACAATTGCAACCAGATAAATCAGCGGAATGAGGCCATCGAGCCAGTGGGTGTCCATAAATTATATTTTTACAAATGTTATTTATTTTAACAAAAGGTCACTTTCAATCCACAGTTCAAACGGAACTCAAGAGTCGCTTTGCGAGGCGGCGTTGGCGGTGTTGTCTGCGCCTGGCAAGGTGTACACGGTGCGATGGGGAAAGGGAATTTCAATGCCTGCCCGATCAAAAGCCTTTTTGAGTCGCCCCAAAAAAGCCCGTCGAACCGCCCACTGCTCCAGCGCCATGGTTTTAATTCGGCACTTAATGACCACTGCAGAATCGGCCCACTGATCAACCCCGGCAATATCAAGGTCTTCAAGAATTTTGTCAGCCCAAGCGGGGTCCGCACGAAGTTCAGTGGCGGTATCTTTCATCACCTGGTTGACCCTCTCGATATCTTCTTTGTAGGCGACGCCTACATCCATGACAGCAAATGCAAAGAGACGACTACGATTCGTCACCGTCACGATAGTGCCGTTGGGCACGTAATGAACTGATCCTTCGTAGTCGCGAAGGCGCACATAACGAAGTGTGAGTTCCTCAACAGCGCCGACCTTACCGCCCACTTCCACAACATCACCCACGCGAATTTGGTTTTCAATAAGCATGACAAAACCAGTGAAGTAGTCTTTAACAAGACTTTGTGCACCGAAACCAACCGCTAGGCCGGCTACCCCTGCGGTCGCCAATATGGGGGCGATGGAAATGCCCAACTCGGAAAGTACGAGCATAAAGGCCACCACTGTGACAACAACCGAGGCGATGTAACGAAAGACACGCTCGAGTGTCTCGATGCGCTTACGCTCTTCGGGGCCCTCTGCCCGAGCGGCAAGGCGTTGGTGGGAGGCAATAATGAGCCGTCTTACCAGTGCTGCGCTTATAAACGCAAGGAAAACGATAAGAAGCACTGTCAAACTAGACAAAACTGGCTTCACCCAGCCCGCCGCCATCCGCTCCAGCCCAAGGTCGGACCACATCAATTGCTCAAAAGAGTTCATCCTAGGGCTAAGTGTATCGGCTCAGGCGTCTGGGCAACATACAATCCCCTATGGCTGTGAATATCGATTACATAAATGACTCCACGAATGGTCCCATCTAACCGCATTGGGCTTGTGGAGGAATAGGCTATCAATAAACCCAACGACCCTCGCGAAAGCCTTTGGGCTGTCTGCGTCTTTTGTGGGTCAAGGCTTGGTCATGACCCACACTGGACGGCCATGGCAACCGAGACTGGAAGGTCTATTGCCAACCGCTCATGGAGGGTTGTTTATGGTGCAGGGAGATGGGGTCTTATGGGAACAGTGGCTCAAGCTGCGCTTGAATCAGGGGCCCATGTCACGGGAATTATTCCCGACTACCTCACCAAAATTGAGCCTGTGCTACTGGGCCTTGATCGGCTGGAAATTGTTGAGACCATGATCGAACGTAAGGTTCGAATGATGGCCTTGTCCGATTCCTTCCTGGTCTTACCAGGCGGCATTGGAACTCTTGAGGAATTATTTGAGGTCTGGACGGGACTGCAGACCCATGCCCACACCAAACCCTTGGTGCTTGTGAACCTGAAGGGCTACTACGACCCCTTGCTTGGCTTCATTCAAAAAGCCACCGACGAAGGGTTTCTATCACCGTCCCAGAAAGATCGTCTGGTGGTCACGACCTCTGTTCACGAGGCCGTTGAACGACTTGAGGCCTTCGCATCCGATAAAGCACGGGCAGGCGCAGCCGAGCGCTGAACCAAAAGGCTTGAAAAAACCACCAGTCCAAGTCCCACCAGAACAGTTAAGGTGATTTGCTCGTCAAGAAAAAGAGCGCCCCAGAGTAGTCCGAAGCCAGGAATAAGAAAGGTGACGCTACTTGCTCTTACAGGCCCAAGCTCTCGCAAGAGCCAGAAATAAAGCAGGTAAGCAAGGCCAGAGCCCAGCATGCCCAACATAAAAATTGATATCCAGCCCGCCAGGCTCGGCGCGGCCGTTGCCATGTCTGGAATAGAAAAAGGCAATAAGGCCAAGGTGGCGTAACCCAGCGTGGATCGCGCAACACGTATGGGTGAAGCATCGGCAAACCATCGCCTTGTCCACTGAACGGCCAGGGCATAGCAGAAGGTTGCCCCGGCACAGGCCAAGCCCCCAAGCACTGTCTGCATGCTTGTCTCAAGTGGCCCAAGATCAACCAACATGGTGATACCTGTTGCTGCAATTAACACCGCCACAACCAGTGACCGACGAAAAGTCTGCCCAAGCCAGGCGCTTGCAATAAGCCCTCCCCAGAGTGGCACCAGAGCATTCAGAACGGCAAGGTAGCCTGCCGACAAGTACAAAGGAGCGGCCCCATACAGGGCAAATGGAACAGCACTATTGACAAGGCCAAGCACGAAGAGCCGCGGCTCGACCCGCGGCCGTTCAAAACACTGGCGAGGCCCTAGGGTAAAAAAAGAAACGAGCCATAAACAGACCCCAGGCTATGGCCACCCGAAGCTCTGCAGAGAGAATAGCTCCAAACTCGGGAGCGGCAATACGAATAAATAAAAACGAGGAGCCCCAGATCGCTGCGAGTGCAACAAAGGCAAGGCCAGTGGTCAAGGGTTAGTAACCAGTCCTCTTAACATCGAGCGCGAATAGCGCGCGTGATTTTTTTCGTCATCGTTTCGACGCAATGTGACAGGCTTCTCTTCAACCGAGACCGCCAGTTGATCCGGGAAGGGAACAACAACAAAAACAGGAAGTTCATTGAAACGAACCGTCTGCCCCTGTTGAACCGTAAACTCACGAACGCTATCGTCCAATTCACGAACCCAGACCCAGCCTTTTACATTGAATCGAATGGCCATGGCCGAGCCCGTTGCAAAACCGGCGGGGGCTTCAAAGGCGCTAACCAGAATGGAGTCCGAGATACGACGCTCTTTCGGTGGCTCCGCCACTTGGGGGACAGGCGATTCAACCTGTGTCGGCGCCTCTGTTGCGGCTGTTGAAGAAGATGGCGTTGCGGCCTGGGAAGCGTTCGTGACAGGGGTCTCAACCGGAGTGGCACTAAGCTCGGGCGACGCGGCGGCCTTTTCTTTGTCCTGCAGCTTTGATAATGCCTTCTCAACAGCCACAGGCGCGGGTGATTCTGCACTGGGTTCGAGGGTAAGAATGACAACGGCCAAAACAAGACCCATTGCAATGGCGCCCCAAAACCAAAGGGAGCCTAAAGACTGGGACGTATCCGTCGCCAGAGTTCTTGCTGGATTGGGCTCCGTGTCGGCGTTGGAGCCCGAAACAGGCTGCTTTAATGCAGAACTGGCGAGGCTGGAACTTTCGCCATCGGCCAGCGGGCTTGCCTGAGCCGCAGACGGAGATGGGGACAGCAATGAGGCTTCCGGTTCTGGTCCTTGCTGGGTTTCAGGTGGGTCATGAGTTACAGGTGTCCCATGGGTTTCAGATGCATCACGGGTTTCAGGTGCCCCGTAGGCTGCAGGTGCCTCGTCGATTTGAGGGGCTTGCTCAGTCTCTGCCTCTGCCTCTGCCTCTGCCTCGGGCTCCTTGGGCAAAGACACAAGGGGCCCCTCTCCAGACAGCGCCAGTCGCATGTCATGGGCCTGTTCGGCGGAAAAGCCAAGCTGCACGGCATACCGGGTAAACAAATCACAGAAAAAAGAATCGGAATAGAACAAACGCATCTGGCCTTCTTCAATGGCCAAAAGATGTCGATAGGTGGTTCGTAACTCCGTTTCAAGATCCCGTGGATTAATATCGCGCGCAAGCCGAGCATCGCGCAATAGAAGGCCCATTGCCCTTACTTGGTCGAGAACAAGTTGCGAGTGATTCACGGCAAATGAGTTACCTGTAGAAGACTTTGAAACAAAAGAAAGCCTGGATTGAACAGGCCATTTTCGACTGCTTTGTTATTGGTGGATCGGTCGAAAAAAAACCCACCTTAGCCAAGGTGGGCTTTTTAGGCAACAGCCAAACCTAACGAACGATAAGGTCCGCGCGCCGGTTTTCTGCGTAGGCTGAACCCGACTTGCCACGATTACGAGGCTTTTCCTCACCGTTACTAATAGCTTCTATATTGTCAGCGTTCGCACCAATGGCCTGCAAGGCAATACTCACGGCTTCCGCTCTCTTCTGACCAAGCGCCAGGTTGTACTCAACGGTTCCGCGCTCATCGGCATTGCCCTCAACAAGAATCTTGGCCTCTTTCACAACAGCCAAGTAATTGCCATAGGCAGACACAGTATTATGGAACTGAGGCTTGATATCGAACTTATCGAAGTCAAAATAAACCGCAGGCTCAATACTACTGATGCGCTTACGAGCAAGTTCGCGTGCGTTCGCATCGGCGGATTTGGGGGTCGCGACAGAGGCGCCAGCAGACGATGCCGAAGAAGCACCTGATGCTGCGCCAGCATTGGCTTTTTGCTCAGGCTTGGTGGCGCAGCCGGCAAGGATAGCCATAGAGATGGCAGCGACAAATAATTTCATTCAAAATCTCCCGTAAGTTAGGATCGAGCCATCGATAGTGTAGCCCAGAAATGCTGATAGAACAAACCGTTACGTTAGAAATAGCCTGGAAATGGGCCCCAAAGAAGGGTAAAACCTAATCAAAAGATCATTCCGGGACCCCTAATTGCCCTGACGCACCCAGGCCCAACGCCATAGTCGTTCAGGGCGAATAGGGAGAACAAGAAGCAGGTGTTCAAGAATAGCCAAAGCCAAAAGGCTGGCTACGAGACTAGAGGCGGTAATTTCATAGGCCGACTCGCCAAGCCAGGCCTGCTCCCAAAAAAAGACGGCGACAAGGATTGCGAGGCCCAGGCTAATAGGGAAAAAGAGGTTAAAAGACCTTCGCGAAAAATAGGTGAGCAGGTAATGCAGGGAGGGCGGAAGAAAACTTTCGTAGAAGTTCTTTACCCCCAAAAAAAGATTGAGCTTCGCTGATAGTCGCATGGCCCAGAGCACCAGGAAGGTCTGGGCGGCCACAGGGTTTGCAGCATCCCAGCTTGGGAGAATAACGGCAGCCCCAAGCAGGACCAATGCAGCTTCGTGATACGCAATAGCTCGAAAGGCCTGCCAGGCCCGACTCCACCCCTTAACTTCCTTACAAGGCTGGCGATTGGGCCCAGTGACCAGGCCCACCAAAAAAGTAATTTCCTGCCAAGACCAAACAAGAAGCGCCGAGACAAAGGCTAGGTAGGCGCCCAAGGGTGTTGTCGCGTCGCGCGTTAGCCCAACCCCTGCCAGGCCTATAACCAATGCAAGGCTGGCGACGGCGAGCCCGCGCGCCTGGCGGCCTGGGCCAACGCCGTCCACCAGTCGCAGAATAAGTCCTGTTGAAAGCCACCAGACCGCAATGGAGCAAACCAAGGGCATCCACAAATGCAGACTCGATGGCTCGACGTTCATCTACCAGCTCGGCGCAAGGCGCATGTCGTTGGGAAGAGGCTTGCGGTTTACGGGCAGGAAGTAAAGTCGGGTCAAAGTCACCGCCGCCCTCGCGCCCAGCAGTCCACGCTGCATCAGCCCCACAAGCCCACCCCTTGCCTTCGCGGCATTAACACCGTCCTGAATTTCACAGAGCTGCTTCATACAGCGAATAAAGACGGGGTGGTTGTACTGCAAGGTCACCGGGAAAACCTGCTTGCAGATTTCAGAGGTGATTTCGAACACACGCAGGTCATAGTCGGTGGGGTCGAGCCCCAACGCTTTGTGCATCTCGGGTCGGGTATGGTCGCGCACAAACATAGTGGCAAAGACCGCCAACTGAAAGAAGCGAATCCAGTAAACGTTCACACCCGTTAATAGTTTTGGGTTGGCACGCATAAGCAGGGCAAAGGCCTCACCATGACGAAACTCATCGTTGCACCATCTTTCAAACCACAAAAAGATAGGGTGAAAACGAAGCTCAGGATGTCGCTCCACCTGCCTGTAAATGGCGATATAACGCGCATAGCCAATTTTTTCAGACAGGTAGGTGGCGTAATAAATGTACTTGGGCTTGAAGTACGTCACCTTCTTAGCCTTGGTAAGAAAGCCAAGGTCAACTCCAATACTAAAGTCTTTGAGCCACTGGTTAATAAAGCCTGCATGGCGTGATTCATCGCGTGCCATGTAGCCGAACAAGGCGCGCATGTCGGGGTTCTTCACCCGCTTTTTAATCTCTGCATAAAGAATACAACCGGAAAACTCAGAGGTGCAGGAGCTAATAAGAAACTCGCTGAATTCTTTGTAAAGTCCTTCAGGCAGACTCGAGGAATAGTCTTTGCCCTTCATATCTTCGGGCCTTTGAAAATGGTCGGTGTTGCTGTCCGTCTCAAACTCGGCCATGAGTGCATCCCACTCTTTGCGAATGGGACCAATATCGAGCTTGTCGATGGCATCGAAGTCGGTGGTGTAAAACCTTGGCGTTAAAAGGCTGTCCTCAAGCGCAAGCTCGGTGGCTTCATTAGGGGCTTGGCCTTTAAAGGCCTCATGAAGCTCGGCATAACCAGCCGGTTCGCTGTCGGCAAGCGCCGCGCGCGCGGCTTGGCGTGTCTGGTCATCGGGTGGGTTCATGCTGAGGTCCTCCTATTACTTGGTGTTGGGTACTTCACCGACAAGTTGTCGGGCGCTGGACGAATCAACGCGCTCACGTCGCTCAAGGTAGCTTGCAAAGACGGCTAAATTCGATGGCCCAAAACTGGTGAGGTCCACCTGACGGCCCGAGACAGGGTCGGCTAGAGTAAGACCGCCCTGAGCGTTGACCGATAGCCAGAATGGCTCTGCAGCAGAGCCACCCGCACGCATGCGCGCCTGGGCAAGGCTTCGCAAGACACCCCGAGCAAAACCCGCCTCGCCTTCAATGGGAGCAAGCCTTTGGCCCGACTGGACATCGGTGACCCAGACGCTGCCGTCGGCACCGTCTGAGAAAAGTAAAGCGCGCTTCTGCAACCAGCCCACCACCTGAGTCTCGGGCTGCTGGTTTTTTTCCCACTGCGAGTAGCCCGCAAGCAGAAGGCTCCCCAGGATGAGAATGGCAAGACCAATAAGGGGAAGCCCTTCGACCTTGGGTCGCGAGACCAGGCGATTGGAAATCTCATGCGCCATTAGGCGGGCTCCATATCGTTAAGGCCCGCCTGACCTGCCGCTGCTTGTGAATTGGTCTTACGACCCCTGGCAGAGGCGTCCGCCGCCGTTCGGCCATTAACCAGCGCTTCGCCGGCGCTTACTGGCTGATTCGCCTGCCAGGCCTGGCTTAATAGCTGCCCAAGACCTTTCACAGCTGGCAGCGCACGAAACATCGGTTGAGGGTTTGCAAAATGCCAAGGACGGGCATGAGGCCATAAATGTGGATAGGCCACCTTGTCCTCGTTATGCAAAATTAAAGCAATCTCGCCAGGGCCATCTTCATCGGCAGGTCTCTTTGTCAATGGGCGAACCTGAGCCGCCTGCATCCGCGATAAAGGGAGGTTGAGCGTGAGGTTTAAAACAATGCCAATGCGCATGGCCACACGACGACTGGTTAGTGTGTAGACCGTGGTCTTGGCCACCAAGTAGGCCATGGCCCAGAAAAGCAGCAAGCCCAGGGCAAAAATTGGTGCAAGCCATAAGGCCGCCGCCAGAGATTGCGTAGCGCTGCCCGAGTCTGCATATTGCTGACCCGCTCGCGCCAGCAATATAAGACCGAAATAAATAGCAAGCCCGCGGGCATGAAAAACATGCATGAAGACAAGGCCCGTGTCGGGGTTTCCTTGCCACAGAATACATTCATCCTGTGGCAGTTTTTCCGGCAGCCCATACTCGGGCTCGAACTCGTGCTCGTGGCCGTTGTGGTGGGCCTTCAAGCTACGGGCTCCCTACGCCGGGCCTCTGCAAACAAGGTGCCTGCGCCGTAATACGCCATAACCTTTTCTTCCTCGAGTAAGGTGATTTTTTCAGAGTTCGAGATGGCTGGAACACCCTCAAACTGACCACCCAGAATGGATTCCACCGTGATGCGATTGCCGCGAACACGATCACGTTTTACACGACAGAAGTTCATGGGCAAGAGTACCAGGCGACCACCGTTGGTCTTGACTTCAAGATAACGAATGAGATGCTCAGACCGATCGACCCAGACATCGGCCACGGTGCCACCGGCCTGCTTATCAGCACCAAAGACGGTCAAGCCCCTGGGGTCAAGATCTTGTTTGGCTATTTCAAAGCCATGAGCAACACGCAAAGGAACGATCTTATCCTCGCCTTCCCAGGTCTTGTCGGTAACCTCTGCACGGCGGGTGTAGGCCCCAGGTCCAATGCCAATACCACCTGCATTCATGGGGTCACCCGTGGGCTCCAAAGGCATGCCTGGAAAAGGACTAATGGTTTTACCCGGGGGCATGGGGTCTTCAAAGTCACGCTCGTGAGGCGCGGGAAAGTCTCCATGAAACTTGGTCTTATAGACCTTCACAGCAGGCATAGGCAGAAAACCAGTCTCGCGCCTTACCGAGCCATCGGGTCGGTCATGTTCAATCGGAAAACCTTCACGTTTACTTTCAAGCGTCAAATAAATTACCAATCCCGCAAAGAAAATCCAAAATAAATACAAGACCAGCTGAGCTACATCGATGTAGCCGGTAATTGCGCCTGTTCCCATGTTCGTTCTCCTTTAAAAAAGACCTAGCCGGGGAATTCGGCCAGACCAAATTTCTGTGATGAAGGGGCCTTGACTCTTGCCAGTCGGACAAGCGGACCTATGGCCGCCAGGGTTACAAATAAAAGAATGAGTTCCAGGTGATAGACCATGCTGTAGCCCACACCAGCAAAGTTCAGCACCTCACCTAACTGGCCATGAATGGCCATGGCACTGAAGACATCACGAAGCGCGCCCCCTGCAAAGACAGCAAGGCCCGCAGCGGTGGCCTGAACGGCACCCCAGGCCCCAAGGGCAAGGCCGGTGAAGCCTTGGCTATCGAGGCCCATGGCTGTGGTGAGCGTTGCCACCGAGAAGAGCCCGCCGCCAAACCCAATAAGAAACGTGCCTGCGCGGAAAACTGTTGCTGAACCCAGAGGTTCGGCAAAAATAACCAGCGAGAAGGCAACGGTGCCAACCAGCGCTCCGGCGGCAGCAAGTCGATGCGGATTGATTCCGTTTTCTAGCCAACGGGCAGATAAGCCAAACGCTAAAAGCGCACCGACCGCCATAATGGCTGTAAGTAGGCTTGTCGCAGATACCGAGAGCCCAAGAATCTCGCCGCCATAGGGCTCGAGAATAATGTCTTGCATGCTAAAGGCGGCCGTACCCATAAAAAGTACAACGAGAAAACGACGGTTACCTTGTTGCTGCAAAAACGCGCCCCAGGTGGCTCGAAAGCTTGGATGTTGACGCTTCGGTGAGGTAAGCGCGGGGTTGCGTGTCTCCTGCTTCCACAGAGCAATGACATTAAATACGAAAGCCACGAAGGCCGAGCCCTGCACCACCTGAATGAGTCGGAGCTTCGAAAAATCGGCAAGCAAGAAACTAAAGACCAGGCCCGAAACCAACATACCCACCAGGAGCATGGTGTACATCAGCGCCACCACACGAGGACGGTTCTCTTCGGTTGCAAGATCGGTGGCCAAAGCAAGGCCGGTGGTCTGCACGGTTTGTATACCAGCCCCAACCAATAAGAATGCAAGGCCTGCGCTTAAAGGGCCTACCGCCGGATGCCAATGGGTATCACCCGAGAGAAGAATGAGCGAGAAGGGCATGATGGCGAGCCCTCCAAACTGCAGCATGGTACCCATCCATATATAGGGCACACGACGCCATCCCAACACCGACTTATGCGTGTCCGAACGAAAACCCACCAGGGCACGAAACGGAGCAATGAGCAATGGCAGTGCAACCATCATGGCCACAAGCCATGCCGCTACGCCCAGCTCGACAATAAGCACACGGTTCAACGTACCCACCAGCAAAGCCGTAGCCATACCCACAGAAACCTGAAAGAGAGAAAGCCGAAAGAGCCGTGAGAGCGGAAGGTCTGCTGTGGCAAGGTCCGCAAAGGGTAAGAAACGTGGGTCAACCTGGGACCAACGTCGCGGGTTCAAAAGCGTTAAAAGCCCGAAAAGACCAAGCCCGTTCTTCATGTCAGGCTCCCAAGGCTTGGAACAACAGGCTCGGCAGGCTTGACGTCGGCCAGATTTATACGGACTGTCATGCTTGGCGAGCAAAGCATAATGGCCTCGGAAGTGTAGAAGCCTTTCGAGACGCGCTCGCGCCGAGTGATGGTCCAGCCCGCAAGGGCGGGCTCGGCAGCAATAAGGTCTTGAAGCTGGCGAAACGCGGTAGGCACAATAGCAGGCGAGCGGTCAGACTTTGGAAAGAGCCTTCCCACATAGAACATGGCTTGAAGCAAAGGGCTGCTTGGCGCGAAGGTAAAGCTCATGGCCCAACGAATGCGCGGGGCCCATTGCGCTAAGGCCGACACCACCTGTTCGGGCGCGTAATGAATAAGCGAGTCCATAGCCACCAGGTAATCAAACTCGCCCAGTGAGGCATCGAGCATGTCACCCGAACGAAAGTCAATGCGGCCAAAGGGAATGTCTTGCGGAAGTCGTTCATGAGCCA